>JAPHSO010000368.1 GCA_026193675.1 Gammaproteobacteria bacterium
AATAGTGCCGGAATTCATGAAATTCTCGAAGAGGGCAAGAGTGCTCTGGAAGAGGTTAACAGTGAAGTCCTGGATACTGAAAATAAAATCCATGAAGAGCTGGAGAGCACCATTGATCCCGATGTTCTGCTGGCAGAGGCTGAAGCGGAAAGTAGCCCCTCTGAGTCATCAGAAGAGAGCGGTTCCGAATCACCATCCAGGGATCAAGCTGGATGAGCACGGATACTGAACAAAAAAGCGAATCAACCGATAGTGTTGAGGTAGAACAACCTTTTATCTCACACCTTATTGAGATGCGTGACCGCCTGTTGCGTGTGGTTGTTGTGGTTATCGTTGTCTTTATTGGGCTCTTCTCATTTGCCAATGAGCTCTACAACCTGGTCGCAACCCCTCTGATGGTACATCTCCCTGAAGGGGCGAGCATGATTGCCACCAAGCCGGCAGGCACCTTCTTTACCCCAATGAAGCTGGCACTGGTCTTCTCGATTTTTGCATCCATGCCCTTCATCCTCTATCAGATGTGGTCGTTTGTAGCGCCGGGGCTCTATAGTCACGAGAAGCGGATGGCGATACCGCTGATGGTCTCAAGCACTCTGCTCTTCTATCTGGGTATGGCCTTTGCCTACTATGTCGTCTTTCCGCTGATGTTTGGCTTCTTTGTCGCAATGACCCCGGAAGGGGTGACGGTGATGACCGACATCGGCGAGTATCTCGACTTTATTCTCAAAATCTTCTTCGCCTTTGGTGTCGCCTTCGAGGTTCCCATTGCCGTTATCCTGCTGATTTGGGGTGGCGTTACAACCGCTGAAGATCTGGCTCAGAAGCGCCCCTATATGATTGTCGGCGCCTTTGTGATCGGCATGTTGCTTACACCACCCGATATCATCTCACAGACCCTACTGGCCCTGCCGATGTGGCTGCTATTTGAGGCAGGCTTGTTCGCATCACACTATTTTGTCGGCTTGAGCAAAGAGGCGCGTGAAAATGAGAGGGCGATGGAAGAGGAGTTTGATCGTGCTGAGGCTGAAGAGCGTTCACTGGATGATGAGGGGCCATAGAGGGCAAGAGGCAACTATTTTCCAGTTTCATGCATCACTTTTTTGCATTTTTTGTTTACAGGCGGTAGAATCCCGCCTCTTTTTCTCCAACCAAGAGCTAAAAGGCTTTGCCGTTGGGTAAAATTAACGCATTTTTTATAGAGGTAATTAGATAGATGCCATCCGTTCGAGTACGTGAGAACGAACCTTTTGACGTCGCACTGCGTCGTTTTAAGCGTAGTTGTGAAAAAGCAGGAATCCTCGCTGAGGTTCGTCGTCGTCAGGCTTACGAGAAGCCAACCACTATTCGCAAGCGCGATAAAGCCGCTGCCGTGAAGCGTCAATACAAAAAGACGATGCGTGAGCAGCTGCGTACCCGCCGCCTCTACTAAATACTTTTCGCCGCCATGTCAGATAGCTTGAAGCAACGCATTCAGGCCGACATGAAGTCGGCGATGAAGAATAAGGAGAAAGAGCTTCTCCTGACGATTCGGACCATCCTTGCTGCGATTAAGCAGATTGAGGTTGATGAGCGAATTGAAGTGGATGACACGCGTGTTCTCGCGGTACTCGACAAGATGGTCAAACAGCGTCGAGATTCGATCAAGCAATTTAATGAAGCCGGTCGCGATGAGCTATCTGCTGTTGAACAGGCTGAAATCGAAATCATCCAGACCTATCTTCCCGCTGCGCTCAGTGAAGAAGAGATCAACCAGATCATCAAAGATGCTATCGCCGAGAGCGGTGCCGCATCGATGAAAGAGATGGGTAAAGTGATGGCGATTGTGAAACCCAAGGTGCAAGGCCGGGGTGATATGGGCGTCGTTAGCGGTGCCATTAAAGCGCTACTGGGTTAATTCTGATAGTTGATTCAACAGGGTTAGTTAACCTGCAATCTTCAGAAAACTCGTCTAATATCTCAGGCTAAAATAGCCACTCACTGGAATCGGGGGATGTCAGGGAGAATTCCACAAAATTTTATCGATGACCTGATCAACCGTAGCGATATTGTTGATGTGATCGACACGCGTGTGCCCCTTAAAAAGGCGGGTCGGGAATATCAGGCCTGCTGCCCCTTTCATAACGAAAAAACACCCTCCTTTACCGTCAGCCCCACAAAGCAGTTCTATCATTGTTTCGGCTGTGGTGCCCATGGCACCGTCATCTCATTTTTAATGGAGTATGAGAACCTCGATTTTGTCGAGGCGATTAAAGAGCTCGCCTCTAATGTCGGTATGGAAATACCAAAGAGTGAGGGGTTCATAAACTCAGCACCACGAGTGGATAAATCTGTAACCCAGTCACTTTATGATGTGATGGCTCGAGCCGATCAATTTTTTCAGCAGCAGCTACGCCAGCATCCGCAGGCATCTCAGGCTGTTGAGTACCTGAAACAGCGCGGCCTCTCCGGTGAGATCGCTCGTGACTTTGGCATCGGTTACGCACCCCCCGGCTGGGATAATCTGATCAAGGCCCTCGCTCCTACCCCTTCAAAGCAGCTACTTGATGCCGGACTGGTGATAGAGAAAGAGGGACAGGGATCATTCTACGACCGTTTCCGAGAGCGGATCATGTTTCCTATACGGGATCAGCGGGGTCGAGTGATCGCCTTTGGTGGTCGTGTGTTGGGGGATGATAAGCCAAAGTATCTGAATTCGCCTGAGACCGATGTGTTTCATAAAGGCAAAGAGCTCTATGGCCTGTTTGAGGCACGCCAGCACCATAAGCAGCTTGAGCGAATCATCGTTGTTGAGGGCTATATGGATGTTGTCGCACTCGCCCAGTTTGGGGTTCGAAATGCAGTAGCAACTCTGGGAACAGCTGTCACCGAAGATCATCTCAATCAACTCTTCAGGACCTGTAGCGAGGTGATATTCTGCTTTGATGGTGATAGTGCTGGTCGTAAAGCGGCATGGCGCGGACTCGAAAATGGGTTGCCATTAATGCAGAAAGGGCGCCAGATCCGCTTTCTGTTTCTGCCGGATGGCGAAGATCCCGATACCTATATTCGTCAACATGGTGTTGAGAGATTTCAGCAGCAGGTTGAAGAAGCCCAACTACTCTCCGATTTTTTGATTGATCAACTTTCAGCCAATGCCGATTTGCGTCAGGTGGATGGGCAGTCGCGTTTTATCGAACAGCTCAAACCGCTGATGCAACTGTTACCCGCAGGGACCTATATGGAGCTACTGCTCGATCGAATCGCTAGCAAACTGCATCTCGACACCCTTCGACTTAAGCAATTTTTAGGTATTGCCGGATCGACCATGGCGGTACAGCGTTCTGCACCCATGCCCAGACAGGCAAGGAATCAGCGACAGTCGCCAGTACGTAGTGCAATCACCCTGCTACTGCATCATCCGGCGTTTGCGATGAAGGTTGAGAATCCGAATAGCTTTAGAGCAATAGAGCTTCCTGGGATCACCTTACTGGTTGATATACTTGAAAATATCCAACAGCAGCCCCAGATCACAACTCCCATGCTTCTGGAACAGTGGCGTCATCGTGAAGGTGGACAGCACCTGATGACGCTCTTTCAGAGTGATCATCTCTTCTCAGAAGATACAGAGATGATGTCAGATAAATTCAGTGGTGTGGTGAAAGAGCTGGAAAAGGTCAGAAATCAGCAAGAACATGACCGCTTGCTAAGCCGATTCAACCAGCTTTCTGATGTTGAGCGAAAACGCTACCTGGAGCTGACTCAGCTATTAAAGGGCGTCAACCAGAAGTAGTACAAGAGTCTCTAATTTCCTGATATACTTGGGGACTTTTTTCGCCGCGCATTGCGCGCCCACAAGGGTTGCGCAATTTGGGTGTTTGAACTGGACACAATTTACCGAACTAATCGACAGAGAACTATCGATGCTGGAACAACAAAAATCTCAAATCAAACTTCTTATCGCCAAAGGCAAAGAGCAGGGGTATCTAACCTATGCTGAGGTGAACGATCACCTTCCTAGCGACATCGTCGAGCCGGAGCAGATTGAAGATATCATCAGCATGATCAACGACATGGGTATCACTGTCTATGAGACAGCCCCAGACGCTGATGAACTATTGATGGCAGAGAAGAGCACCGATGAGGATGCGGCTGAAGAGGCTGCGGCTGCTTTAGCATCTGTTGAGAGTGAGCTGGGTAGAACAACCGATCCAGTGCGTATGTATATGCGTGAAATGGGTACAGTTGATCTGCTGACCCGTGAAGGCGAAATTGCTATCGCCAAGCGAATCGAAGCAGGGATGAAGCAGGTTCTTGCTGCGCTAGCCGATCATCCTGAGACGATTGCCGAAATGATTCGTCACTTCAGAAAAGTTGAAGAGGGTGATGCCCGTCTACTCGATATGTGTAATGGATTTGTCGATCCAAACCAGACGGATGAAGTGCGTAATCCAAACGCGCCAACTGATGAAGATGAAGAGCCAGAAGAGCCACTCGATATCGAAGATGTGCGTCTCAAGATCAACAAAATGGAAGAGCTCTACAATAAGGCGATGGCGGCATGTGCCAAGCACAAAGAGGGCAAGGTTAAGAGCCGCCCAGAAAAGCTGCTTGGTGAGATGGCGGTACTTTTCCTTGAATTTAAACTGACACCCAAGATGATGGATCGCCTTGTTGGTCAGGTGCGCGACTTCATCAGCAAGATTCGTCTTTGTGAGCGTACCGTGATGACACTCTGCGTTGATGGTGCAGAGATGCCAAGAAAGGACTTCATTACATCGTTCCCCAATAATGAGACCAACATCAACTGGATCGATGAGCAGATTTCCTCTAAAAAGGGTTATGCAACCAATCTGAAAGATTGTGCAGATGAGGTGCGTAAGCAACAGACGCGGCTGATCAACATGCAGAACTCCTGTGGAATGGATATCACCGAAATTAAAGATATCAATCGTCGTATGTCGATTGGTGAGGCAAAGGCACGTCGTGCCAAGAAAGAGATGGTTGAGGCGAACCTGCGTCTAGTTATCTCAATTGCCAAAAAGTACACCAACCGTGGTCTGCAGTTCCTTGATCTGATTCAAGAGGGCAACATCGGTCTAATGAAGGCGGTTGATAAGTTTGAGTATCGTCGTGGTTATAAATTCTCAACCTATGCAACATGGTGGATTCGTCAGGCGATCACCCGCTCAATTGCAGACCAGGCACGTACCATTCGTATCCCTGTGCATATGATTGAGACCATCAACAAACTCAACCGTATCTCACGTCAGATGCTACAAGAGATGGGCCGTGAGGCAACTCCTGAAGAGCTTGCAGAGCGTATGGAGATGCCAGAGGATAAGGTTCGTAAAGTTCTGAAGATAGCTAAAGAGCCCATCTCAATGGAGACACCAATCGGTGATGACGAAGATTCACATCTTGGTGACTTTATTGAAGATAACAATGCACTATCACCAGTTGAGTCGGCCACCATTGAGGGCCTTAAAGAGGCGACTCAAGAGGTGCTAGAAGGTTTGACCGCTCGTGAGTCTAAAGTACTACGTATGCGCTTCGGTATCGACATGAATACCGACCATACTCTTGAAGAGGTGGGTAAACAGTTTGATGTGACCCGTGAACGTATTCGTCAAATCGAGGCCAAGGCGCTCCGTAAACTGCGTCACCCAAGTCGCTCAGAGCAACTGCAAAGCTTTCTCGACTCTTCAGAAGCTCCCGGCTCTAGCTAATCACAGATCAT
>JAPHSO010000181.1 GCA_026193675.1 Gammaproteobacteria bacterium
ACGCGCCTTCATCATCCCCCGAAGTACCGCTTTTGAGAGTCGATAGACCGAACTGAGGTTGGTATTGATAATATCTTCCCACTCATCATCCTTCATACGCATCAGCAGGTTGTCGCGGGTGATTCCAGCGTTATTAATCAAAATAGTTGGAGCACCATATTCGGTGGTCAGCTGAGACAGAACTTCGGCGATGTTGTCACTATCGTTGACGTTAAGAGCCATGCCTGTACCCTTGATTCCGTCATCTTTCAGGTATGCACTAATCGCTTCAGCACCCTTTGCAGATGTCGCTGTACCGATAACGGTAGCCCCCATTCCGCCTAGAGCATAGGCAATCGCCTGACCTATTCCACGGCTAGCGCCGGTGATGAGTACCACCTCTTTATCTAGTCCCATTCTCGTATCTCCTAAATTCTATAATTATCTGTTAGCTATTTAGTGTCTCAAGCGCCTTTTTCAGGCTATCTGGATCAAATACCGGCATCCCGGTCATCTCTTTAACAATACGCTTATTGAGACCCGCCAGTACTTTACCGGGACCACACTCAATAAGGGTATCAACCCCATCTGCGGCCATCTTCTGCACCGTTTCAACCCAGCGTACCGGTTGGTGGAGCTGCTTGGCCAGAGCGGCCTGTATCGCATCGGCAGAATCAACTATTGCCACATCGACATTGTTGATCACCGGAATTGTTGGGGTATTGATGGAAATGGTAGCGAGCTGCTCTGCTAACTTTTCAGATGCACCCTCCATCAACGCGCAGTGTGACGGCACACTGACAGGTAGCTGAATGGCACGTTTGGCACCCGCCTCTTTGGCGGCAACAACTGCACGCTCAATCGCACCTGCAGTACCGGCAATCACCACCTGACCAGGAGCATTAAAGTTAACCGCTGAAAGTACCTCTCCCTCGGCAGCAGCACTGCAGACATCTTTGACGGCTTGATCATCAAGTCCCAGAATCGCCGCCATCGCCCCTTCGCCAGCGGGAACCGCCTCTTGCATCAGCCGTCCACGCTCGGCCACCAGTTTGATCGCATCGGCAAAATCGAGCACACCCGCAGCAACCAGTGCTGAATACTCACCCAGACTATGACCTGCTAAAACTGCTGGTGTGGCACCACCTTCGGCATTCCAGATACGCCATACAGCAACACCTGCTGCTAGCATCGCAGGCTGAGTGGTCTGGGTATTGTTGAGCTCTTCGACAGGACCATTACTGACCACATTCCAAAGGTCGTAACCGAGGGCGTCAGATGCCTCTTTAAAGGTCTCTTCAACTTGAGGATAGACCTCAGCAAGTGCGCCCAACATACCGATGGCCTGAGAACCCTGACCCGGAAAAACAAATGCTAGTGACATCAAATCAACTCCATCAATGGGGTAACCGATACCCCGAAACTTTAACCATAACGCAGCCTCAATGAGCTGCTGCGTTACTCTAACTATTCTTAAATATATCGACCCTAGAACTTAAGCAGTGCTGAGCCCCAGGTAAATCCACCACCAAACGCCTCAAGCAGTACAGTCTCGCCACGCTGGATACGTCCATCTCGCACAGCAGCATCGAAAGCCAGCGGAACGGAAGCGCTAGAGGTATTACCGTGTTTATCGACGGTAACAACCACATTCTCAATACCCATTTTGAGCTTTTTAGCTGTCGCATTGATGATGCGGATATTGGCCTGATGAGGAACCAGCCAGTCGATATCTGATTTATCCATGCCACTGGCTTCAAGGGTCTCATCTACAATACGACCAAGGGTGTTGACCGCCATCTTGAAGACCTCATTACCACGCATCTCCATATATTCACTTCCGTCAGGAACGTGTAACAGGTCTTTATACTGACCATCTGCATGAATATGGGTCGAGACAATGCCGGGCTCGTCACTCGCCTCAATCACCACCGCACCAGCGCCATCCCCAAACAGGATGCAGGTTCCTCTGTCGGTCCAGTCGGTGATGCGTGACATGCTTTCAGCACCCACAACCAACGCCTTTTTATGAGAACCACTACGAATAAATTTATCGGCTACGGTCAGTGCATAGACAAAACCGGTGCAGACAGCCTGTACATCAAATGCCGCTGCACCATGAATATCAAGGCGGTCTTGTAACAGACATGCGGTGCTGGGGAAAATTCGGTCGGGAGTGGTCGTCGCAAGGACGATAAGATCGATATCATCTTTAGTCACGCCAGCCATCTCCATCGCCTTGAGGGATGCCTGCTCGGCCAGATCGGTGGTGGTCTCACCGTCAGCCACAATGTGTCGCTCTTTAATGCCGGTTCGTGCAGTGATCCACTCATCAGAGGTGTCGACCATCTTTTCAAGGTCATGATTGGTAAGAATTTTCTCCGGCAGATAGCTGCCCGTTCCTGCAATACGTGAATAGATCAAACTGCTTGCCTCTCTTTCATTTCTTCTACTGCGCTCTCTTTTTTTCCCTCATCCATCCGGGCCTCAACCTCAGATGCGATCAGCTCAGGTACGTTGGTGTGAACCTCTAGAACCGCCTCTCCAATTGCTGTAGCAAAAGATAGCGCGTCTGCACTACCGTGACTTTTTATAACAATACCGCGTAATCCCACCAGACTCGCACCATTATAGCTACGCGGGTCGATGCGCTTTTTAAAAGCATTGAGTACCGGGAGGGCAACCAGTGCAGAGAGCTTGGTAAAGATATTGCGCTTGAATTCAGCCTTCATCGAATGGCTAATCATCTTGGCCACACCTTCGCTCGACTTAAGTGCGATATTACCGATAAATCCATCGGCAACAATCACATCGGCAACATCGGCGTAGATACCATCTCCCTCAACATATCCGATATAGTTAAGTTCACTCTCGCTCAAGATTTTATGGGCAGCCTTCACCTGCTCATTCCCCTTGATCTCCTCCTCACCAATATTAAGCAGTCCAACAGTCGGATTTTCAACATTATCGACTGCACGGGTAAGGACCGAACCCATCAATGCAAATTGATAGAGAACCTCGGCAGAGGAGTCAATATTGGCCCCCAAATCAAGCATATGGGTATGACCCTTAATGGTCGGCAGTGCACTGATAATCGCCGGACGATCGATACCCGCGAGGGTCTTTAGAACAAAACGTGAGGTGGCCATCAGAGCGCCCGTATTCCCTGCGCTGACACACGCCTGTGCGCTACCATCTTTAACGAGGTTAATGGCAACACGCATTGATGAGTCTTTTTTTCCACGCAGGGCACGTGATGGGGGCTCATCCATCTCCACCACCTGCGTGGCGTGATGAATCTTTAGACGAGGATTGTCGCCAGCACCATGTTGAACGAGCAGTCCCTTTAACAGCTCCTCATCACCAACCAGAATCAGATGAAGCTGTGAATGATTTTTGAGCGCATTGATGGCGGCAGGGATCGTGACCACTGGTCCGTGGTCACCACTCATCGCATCAATTGCAACCGTTATATTATCCATACTACCGTTCATTCATTGCACTTAATTCAATTAAGCGCGCGGCCAATACACAACCGGCTCGTAGAGAGATTCCCCACGAGCCGGTTATTACTACAGCTATTAAGACGCAATCTGCGTCCCAAGACGATAATTACTCGCCTTTTACCTGTACGACCTTA
This sequence comes from Gammaproteobacteria bacterium, assembly GCA_026193675.1. Lineage (GTDB taxonomy): Bacteria > Pseudomonadota > Gammaproteobacteria > Thiohalomonadales > Thiohalomonadaceae > JAOTST01. The sequence continues at coordinate 3,620 of JAPHSO010000181.1, forward strand.
CGACCGCGATAGTAACCATCTGCACTGACATGGTGACGTAGGTGAGTCTCACCAGTAGTAGGCTCAATAGACAATGCCTCTGATTTCAGTGCATCGTGTGAACGACGCATGCCGCGACGTGAAGGTGACTTTTTGTTCTGCTGTACAGCCATGATAAACCTCGTTTTACTCTATATCTTCAAATCTTTCAAAATCGCAAAAGGACTCTCCTGTGGAGACTCCTCCTGCACTAAATTCATATCGTCTTCGCTCATACCGCCCGCTTTACACTCCTCTTGAGGGTGCATTGGCACAATCGGCAGAGCCAGTATCAACTCATCTTCAATCAGCTCTTTAAGAAAAAGTTTTTCGCCTTCTTCTATAAAAAGAGGCTCATACTCTTCGGGAAGCTTCTCGGCAAATGCCTCTGAATCGACAACTCCCAGCGAAAATTGAGAATCGACCTGAATCTCAACCTCATCCATACAGCGCTGACATTGCATGGGGACTACAGCCGTTATATGACCACGGAGAGCTCTAACTCGATCCTCGCCCATAGAACAGTCGAGAGCGACTGAAACTTCACCACGAAGCTCTGTCACCTGTTCAGTCATTCGAGACATCTGTGAGAGAGGTATACTCCCCTCTAATCGACGTCCCCATTTCGCAAACCTTACGGGATCGAAACTTACTGGCAACTTCTCTTCAGCCATAGCCGGCGCATGATACGGTTCTAAGTCCCTCCTGTCAAAGAAAAATCCAACAAAATAGAGAGTCCCATCACACCTGTAGGGCGCTCTCCATCTTCGATTAGGGGGTCACAGGGGAGTAAATGGGGTGTAAAATGCCCGCCTGTTTTTCTGCTCCGGTAATCCTTCTAAAAATGACTCAACTGATCCTCGCCTCCACATCCCCCTTTCGCCGCGAAATTCTACAAAAGCTGCATATCGACTTTGAGAGCTGTTCACCTGAAGTCGACGAGCAGCCGCTTCCAGGTGAATCACCCGAGTCACTGGTTGCACGGCTTGCTCAAGCAAAGGCCGAAGCTGTGGCAGGACAATATCCTGATGCCCTGATTATCGGCTCTGACCAGGTGGCGGTGAATGGTGAAGATATTCTTGGCAAACCGGGCTCTCATGAAAAGGCTATCGAGCAGCTGATGGCGACATCCGGAAAAAAGGTGACATTTCTCACCGGTCTGGCACTACACAACAGCCTGACCGGAAAAACTCAGGTCAAGGTGGTTCCATTTCATGTTCACTTCCGTGAGCTGACAAAACAGCAGATAGAGAACTATCTCAATGTTGAGAAGCCCTATAACTGTGCCGGCAGCTTTAAATCTGAAGCTTTTGGTATCACCCTCTTCTCAAAACTGGAGGGGGATGATCCCAACACTCTGATCGGCCTACCCCTGATTGAGCTGGTGCAGATGCTTGAAACTGAGGGGCTCTACCCCATTTAAGGCACACACAATCATTATTGAGACCTAGTTTTGGACAATCCACACTACCAACGTATCGGTGGGGAAAATGGGGTGCGCGCTCTCGTTGACCGTTTTTACGACCTGATGGATAGCCTGCCAGAGGCTGCCGGTATTCGGGCAATGCACGCTCCAGATCTGATGATTGCACGTGAGAAGCTATTTATGTTTCTTTCAGGCTGGTTGGGTGGACCACAACTCTATATGGAAAAATATGGTCACCCGCGACTTAGACAGCGCCACCTGCCATTTAAAATTGGGGAGTCTGAGCGAGATCAGTGGATGCTCTGTATTCGTCAGGCGATGATTGATATTGGATTAGATGAGGATTTTCGGCAACTGCTTGATGCCGCCTTCTACAAAACCGCCGATTTTATGCGCAACCG
>JAPHSO010000066.1 GCA_026193675.1 Gammaproteobacteria bacterium
CCCAGATGAATCGACCTCGATCAGATGAGAGAGCCCCTCCTCCTTAACCATTCGTTCAAAAACACCATGGGCCAGTGGTGAGCGACAGATGTTGCCCATGCATACCATCAAAACCTTAACTTTTTTCATATCGATATTTTCTTTTTGCAACTATTCAAATAATTGACTCGATTATATCAACTGACGAAGTGGGCTACAGCGAGATCACCTCAATTGTTAGTTAACCGGTTTATCACTGAGCCAAATTAAGCAGTCACTGTTGCTTCTGTCGCTGTAACCATACCTCTAAACCCTGAGCACACAGCACAAAATCTGCGCCAACTAACCGCTCAAGTTCAGCATCAGAAATACTACAACCATGCTCCGATATCTTTTGTCGATGATAGTTCGTTATCTGTTCCAGAATCTGTTCGTACCTGTTTTCTGATGAAACTGACATTGCTATTTGTACATAGGCATCAAGATCCCTGTGGAGTTGCTCAGCCCGTTCAGTTGGATTTTCAAGCATGCCGTAGTGGGTTAAAAAGATCCTCTCAGGTTTATAGCTCAACAGTTTATCGATGCTTTGATGCCAGACAGGCGGATCAAGTTGAACCGGGCTGGTGACAGGAAATAGATATCTTCCTGCGCTACTGGTCAGTTCTGGATAACCATTACCGTAGACATCACCAGTAAATAAACCTTTAGATCTCTCATCCCAGACTGATAGGTGATGTCGCGCATGCCCGGGGGTATCTATTAAATGTAATGTTCGTCCATTGAGAGCCAGCGTCATTCCCTCTTCCATCTCAATCACACGTGACTCATCAATCGGTAACAGGCTGTCGAACGAGCGTTTAAATGCCTCCTCACCATAGACTGCAGTGGCTCCAGCCTGCAGCTTGGTCGGATCGATCATATGTCGTGAACCGAATGGATGAACCACCAGGTTGGCATTGGGAAGTTGCGCCATTAGCTGTCCAGAGCCACCGGCATGATCGAGATGAACATGAGTGGGTATGATGTACTTCACCTGTTCCCTATCGATCGATTTTGAATCCAACAGCTCTAAGATGAAGGGAACGGTATGGGCCGTACCGGTATCGATCAGGGCCACCTCACCATCAGACTCAATCATATAACAGCAGGCCAAACCCTGACGCTGATACCCGCTCTCTATACAGCTGATATCAAAGCCTAACTCCTGATATATCAATTCATTTCTCATATTGTCGATATTGCAGCCTCTTCAAGAGGCGTATCCGATGCTTTTAAGTGCCACATTTATCTCATCTAGAATGGCTGGATCATCAATAGTTGCTGGCATTTTGTAGCTCTCGCTATCGGCTATCTTCTTCATGGTGCCACGTAAAATTTTTCCAGATCGGGTCTTGGGTAGTCGCGACACTGTCACAACTTTTTTGAAGGAGCAGATCGGTCCGATCTTTTCACGTACCAGTGCCACCACCTCCTTGCCGATCTCATCGGAGTCACGCTCAACCCCGCTATTCATCACCATCATGCCAACTGGCAGCTCCCCCTTAAGCGAATCGGCAGCACCAATCACCGCGCACTCCGCCACATCGGGATGAGAGGCGATAACCTCCTCAATCGCACCGGTCGAGAGACGGTGACCGGCCACATTGATAATGTCGTCGATACGGCTCATCACCCAGACATAGCCATCCTCATCCTTGTAACCGGCATCACCAGTCAGGTAGTAGCCCGGGTGGGCACTCAGATAGGATTTGATATAACGCTCATCATCATTCCACAGCGTGGTGAGGCAGCCGGGAGGCATCGGCAGTTTGATCATAATTCCGCCAATATCACCATCGGCCACCTTTTCACCCGCATCATTGAGGACATCGACCACATAACCGGGAACGACAGTAGAGGGTGAGCCCGGTTTGACCGGCAGCTGTTCGATACCCAGACAGTTGGCGGCGATGGCCCAGGCGGTCTCGGTCTGCCACCAGTGATCAATCACCGGCACCTTCAACATATCCTCGGCCCAGTTGAGGGTGTCGGGATCACAACGCTCACCGGCCAAGAATAGTGCACGGAAATTGGAGAGATCGTACCTCTTGAGAAATTCCCCCTGATGATCCTCCTTTTTAATCGCCCTGAAAGCCGTAGGAGCGGTGAACATCACCTTCACATCGTGCTCGGCAATCACCCGCCAGAATGCACCCGGGTCAGGTGTACCCACCGGCTTACCCTCATACAGCACCGTAGTGCAGCCATTTAGCAGCGGTGCATAGACGATATAGGAGTGGCCCACCACCCAGCCCACATC
>JAPHSO010000209.1 GCA_026193675.1 Gammaproteobacteria bacterium
CGATGGAGCCATCCAGACGGACATAGTTGAGGCCGTGCTGGTCGGCCTGATGCTCACGCTCATCCTCCTGTGAAGGATCACGTAACTGTGCCATCTTGGGTTGGCGATAGAGTGCACTGTCATCAAGATTGACCTTGGCATCGAGGGCGATCAGGTGACCATCCCCCTTCACTACCAGTGGATTGATCTCAACCAGACTCGCATCGCGGCTCATGAACATGTTGTAGATAGCGTTGAGAATATTGGTCAACTCTCTCACCTGAGTCCCTTCAAGACCAAGTGAAAAGGCGAGTTGGCGACTCTGATAGGCCTGCAGACCCGCTACAGGAGATACCGAGATTGTGGTGATCTTTTCCGGAGTCTCTGCTGCAACCTTTTCGATATCCATACCACCCTCAGTCGAGGCCATAAAGACCACTCGTTTGCTGGAGCGGTCAACCACGACACTAAGATAGAGCTCACGAGCAATATCCCCCACCTCTTCGATCAGCAGCTGATTAATTGGTTGCCCCTCTGGGCCACTCTGGTGGGTCACCAGACGAGTTCCAAACAGTGAATTGGCCACCTCAGTCAACTCTGTCATGGAGTTGACGAGCTTGACGCCACCGGCCTTACCGCGGCCACCTGCGTGAACCTGCGCCTTAACTACCCATCGGTTACCACCCAGCGCCTGAGCTGCATGCTCGACCTCGGCAATACTACTGGCAACTTGACCTTGTGGAACGGGAATACCAAAGTGGGCGAAGAGCTCTTTGGCCTGATACTCATGAAGATTCATAAAAACCGGTCTCTATTGATGATTCGATTCGAAAGCCCTCTATTTTGGATGAAATGGCTGCCGAGCGCAAAAATAAGAGCAAATTTGTTAAGTTCCCCTTAAAATCGATAGTGGTTATAGTCTATATATGACAATAAAGCTCAGACCATAACTGTCAACAGAGAAAAAAACCGTGCTGAACCGTTTTAATAATCGATTAATGGAGTGACAATGAGGATATTCAGATCAATTATCACGATGCTCTTTATGATCGTGTTCTCCTTTGCCCCACAAATCAGCGCAGCACAGGTTACTAACTCCAGTAGTGATACATCATCACTGCATATCGTTGCGCCACCAGGAAATCCAACTCTCGTTTCAGCGCTTCCACTTTTAGCCAACTACCTGATGCGTAAGGTTGATGGGATTAAGCATGTTCACCCCATTGTTCCCCGCAGTTATCGGTACACTGGTGAGAAATTTGAGTCGGGTCAGGTAAACGCCTTTATTGGGGGAAGCTTTCTCAGCTATATCCTCTGTGCACGAGATCTCGCCGTTCCAATCGCACGGGGTGAGAGTTTAGATGGTACGAGCAGTTATCACTCCGTATTGCTGTCTCGGCGTAACACCCCCTATAACGGCGTTTCATCTGTAAAAGGCAAGCGCATCACCTACGTGACCGAGGCCTCATCCGGTGAGTTTTATGCCCGCAAGTTGTTTGGCGGGAAAGAGCCTACAACCGTTGATGGAACAACCTATATACCCAGCAAGAGTCATGAACTTGCAATCAGATTTTTACGCGTTGGTCGGGCCGATTTTGCCTTTGTGAAAAATCTGGTATGGGAGGAGATTAAGGAACAATATCCTGAACTACATATGGTTGATCAGGATGATGGTGAAAATCCCAATAACGTGTTTCTGGTCAGTAAGAGGGTCTACAACGAATACGGCGATGAGCTACAAAAGTTAGTGTTGGATCTACATAATGATCCCGACCCAATGGCACAACATCTAATGAAGGTTCTCAATCTCAAACGGTTTGTGGCAACAGAGTATCCACAAAACTTCAACCATACCGCCCAACTGGTAGAAGATGCGGGCATTGATGCTCAGAGCTACCAGTTCAATAAATAGTCCCGTTATTCCACTTTCGTAACAACAAAGCCCATTCAGGGCGGTGTCGGATTCAAATGATTGTTAGAATGGGCTGCACAACCCAAACGGGTCATTATTAACAGTCAGTTTTAGAGGTTATATCGTGGCAAACTCTCTCATGGATCAGCTCAAAAAGGCGGGTCTGGTCGACAAAAAGAAACAGCAGCAGGCGAAAAAGGAGATTCAGAAGAAGGAGCGCATGAAGCGCCATAAAAATATAAAAGAAGAGGATCAGAGCAAGCGATTAGCCAAAGAGGCGGAGCAAAAAAAGAGAGAACATGATCGCCTGCTCAATCAACAGAAGAGGCTGGAAGCTGAAAACGTTGCCATCATCGCCCAGATCAAACAGCTCATTGAGAGCAATCGCATTACAGATAACGAAGGTGATATCGCCTACAACTTTACCCATGAGAACAAGGTGAAGCACATTTATGTTTCCGAAAAGAGTCAACAACAGCTGAGCTCTGGACATCTTGCGATTGTAACGCTCGACGGGAAATATGAGGTTGTCCCCTACCCGGTTGCCGAGAAGATTGCCCAGCGAGATGAGAGCCGTGTCATCTTTAGAGATCAGGCAGACGATAGCAACAGTGTCGCTGAGAATATCGAAGAAGATCCCTATGCCGAATATCAGATTCCTGATGATTTGATGTGGTAGCCCACAACAGAGTAGAGGTAGAGTAGTTATGGCGTTAAAAGCAACCATCCATAAGGCAGATCTTCAGATCTCCGATATGGATCGGAACTACTACCAGCCTCACCAGTTAACCATTGCACGCCACCCCTCTGAAAACGAAGAGCGGATGATGGTACGCCTGCTCGCCTTTATCGTTCATGCAGATGAGGCGTTGCAGTTTACTAAGGGGCTGAGCAGTGATGATGAACCCGACATCTGGCAAAAGTCATTAAGTGATGAGATTGAGCTCTGGATCGAGTTGGGTCAACCGGATGAAAAACGGATCCGACAGGCCTGTGGACGTGCTAAAGAGGTCTACATCTATACCTACAGTGGTCATAGTGCTGAGATCTGGTGGGAGCAGAACGCAAATAAATTATCGTCAATAGATAATCTCCATCTCTTCAATCTTCCTGCCGGCCAGCGCAATGAGTTGAGTCAGTTGTCACATAAAAACATGACCCTGCAGGCGACAATTCAAGATGATGAAATCTGGCTTTCTGATGAAACGAATAGTGTTGCTATTAAACTAGAGTGCTGGAAAGAGTGAGAATGATTTATCTTTATGTTTGATAAAAAGAATCTCATTAAGCTGGCTCGTCAGCGTATGCCTTTTGGCAAGTATCAGGGAAAAACCATCATCGATCTGCCCGAGGAGTATCTTCTCTGGTTTGCCAAAAAGGAGTTTCCCAAAGGGGAGTTGGGCATCCTGATGCAGCTAGCTCTGGAGATTAAGATCAATGGCCTTGAGTCGTTGCTCACACCACTCAAGCACAAGGAGCCGAAAACAGATGTCAAACGAACCATCAAATTTTAATCCGCCGGCTAAATACCTCTGGCTTACGCTGTTTAGCGCAACATTAATCTGGTCGGCCATCGAACCTAAAGATGGCCTCACCTGGTTTCTTGAAGTATTGCCGGCGCTCATCGGATTTGTGGTGCTCGCTGCAACCTACAACTCTTTTCGACTGACGCCACTACTCTATATTCTTATCTTAATTCACTGCATCATCCTAATGATTGGCGGTCACTACACCTACGCTGAGGTCCCTCTATTTAATGACCTGTTTGGTTTTGAGCGCAACAACTACGACAAGCTGGGACACTTTGCTCAAGGATTTGTGCCGGCACTGATTGCTCGTGAAGTCATCATTAGGAAGGGGGTAATTAATGGAGAGCACTGGCGTAACTTTTTTATCGTCTGCTTTGTGTTAGCGTTTAGCGCTTTTTATGAACTGCTGGAGTGGTGGGTAGCCGAGGCATCGGGAGAAGATGCGGTCGCCTTTCTAGGTACGCAAGGTTATATATGGGATACCCAGTCCGATATGTTTACCGCGTTGATTGGCGCTGTTGTTGCACTAGCTTTTTTATCTAAACTGCATAACCGACAGTTAAACTGTCTATAAACATCTACTTGCTCTCAAGCATATCCTTGAGGCCGGCAAATGGATTGAAGGTGGCGGCATCACTCTTCTGTTCACCAGCAACTGAGCCATGAACACCATCAATATATCTGGAGTGTTCATTATCGTGGCAATAGACACAGAGCAGCTCCCAGTTACTACCATCCGTTGGATTATAGTCATGATTGTGATCACGATGATGCACAGTCAATTCCTGAAGATTATCGCGGCCAAATTCCCGCTGACAACGCCCACAGATCCATGGATAGAGCTTTAATGCCTGCTCTCTATATCCCTTCTCTCGCTCATCACTACTCTTGCGTGCATTGGCAACAAGCGCATCTAATTTACTGTTCTCTTGTGAAGCCACTCGTCTCTCCTAAGTCGCTATAAACCGTTTAATCTCATCGATGATCATCGGTAGATCACCGTCCGTCACATTATGGAAAAAATTTCCTGAGGGGGCCAGACGGATATTGGGCCCACGATCACACTGCCCCAGACACTTTCTATACTCGATGGAAATAGGAATCTGCTGCTCGGCAATTAGTTTTTCAAGTTGCAGTGAATGGTGGGCATTCAGTGCCCCACAGGATGGTTTTTGGGACGTTAATCGACGGTTATTACAGATAATTAACCTCTGCCCCACTACAACTCCATCTCAAGATCATCAAGTACCGCATCAATGCCGGCCTGTGCGCACTCTTCATCGGTAACACCTGAGGGGGCTCCACTCACACCCACACCACCCAAGATATGTCCTGCAGCCTGAATAGGGAGACCACCGGCAGACATCACCAATCCATCAATGCGACCAATAGGGGTTGCAGCCCTATCTTCCAATTGTGAGGTTGGTGCTCCAAAGTTAACGGCAGTATAGGCTTTCTGACGGCTAATTTTGAGTGATATGGCGGGTGCTACAGTATCGCGCATCACACTCTGTATTAGACCGTTACGATCCACAACCGTCACACTGATCTGAATCCCCTTTTCACGACAGGCTTTTATTGTTGCGGTCGCAATCCTGGTTGTAGTCTCTAGCGAAAGACGCTTTACAGAGATAGCCATCTGATCTTCATCGGCAGCAATATTCTGGCTCAGAACCAACATCGAGATCAGTAACAGTAGTGTGCTTTTCATATTGGATTCCTCAGTTTAGTTATTATCTTTCGCAACAAAGTGCAGCCCCACACCATTGTTGCAGTAACGCTTCCCGGTAGGTGCAGGACCATCATCAAACAGATGTCCATGGTGTCCACCACACCTGGCGCAGTGATATTCAGTTCGAGCCATTACCAGCTTATTATCTGTTTTAGTCTCAAATGCACCGTCAATGCAGGTAAAAAAGCTGGGCCAACCAGAGCCACTGTTGTATTTCATGGTCGAGTCAAACAGTGGTGCTCCACAACCTGCACAAAGAAATTGGCCAGCCTGCTTCTCATCATTAAGGGGACTGCTCCAGGGGGCTTCAGTACCCTCTTCTCTCAGCACTCGATGTGCCTCTGGTGAGAGTTCAATATTCCACTCATCGTCACTATTCATCGTATCAACTCAATTAATAACTATTCTGCTGATGATAGTGGTGTTACCGGTAAAAACAAGCTCTATGATGTTTTTTTAGCAACTAAAAACATTGGTATTAACATGGAATTAGCTTTTAATTTTTAGCTATGCACTAAGGGGTTGAGTAGGACTCGAGTTGAGATATTCTTCGAATTCATCAAATGGTAACGGTCGGCTAAAGAGATATCCCTGAATCATCACGGGACTATGTTGCGTCAACAGGTTGAACTGGGCCTCAAGCTCAACCCCTTCGATGACCACATCTAGATTGAGGTGCGCAGCCATCTGGATAACTGAGATCGCTAATGCAGCACTGCGTCCATCGTTCACAATATCAATAATAAATGAGCGGTCAATTTTTAGTGTGTCAACAGGGAACCTTTTAAGGTAACTCAAGGCTGAGTAACCTGTTCCAAAGTCATCAATTGCAATATGCACACCCAGTTTACGCAATTCATTAAACTTCGTTAAAACAACATTATCGTCACTTAACAGCAGCCCCTCTGTAATCTCAACTTTTAACCTGTCTGCAGCAAGACCGCTCTGTTCGAGCGCATACTCCACAGTCTCAATAAAGTTTTCTGCTCTAAACTGTCGAGCAGAGACATTCACCGATAGCCAAAGGGATCTGTTGACCTCACTACTCATCATTTGACTTGTCGCATTGTTTAGAACCCAACGACCAATATCATTAATCACCTCGCTCTCTTCAGCCAGCGGTATGAAAATATCGGGCGGAACCGTACACAGTTTTTCGTTGTGCCAACGTAGTAACGCTTCAGATCCAACAACTGCTCTTGTTGTGGCGTCAATAACGGGCTGATAGTAAAGCTCAAGTTCATTGTTTTTGATCGCCTTTCTGAGGAGCCCATCCATCTCCATTCGCGCCTTAACCTCGTCATTCATTGACTGAGTGAAGAAGGCAAATCGATTACGCCCCTCTTTTTTAGCTCGATACATTGCCGAGTCAGCATCACGCAGCATTATTTCTGGCTCGGAATAGCCTGCCGTAGCAATACTGATACCGATGCTGGGGGATACAAATAGATCTTTCCCCTCATAACAGAATGGTTTAATCAACGTTTCGATAATTTTCTTGGCAACAATCTCTGCATTATGAAAACTATGAATTTTAGGGATGATGATCAGAAACTCATCACCACCAAGACGTGCCACCGTATCATCTTCTCGAACACACAGTTTAAAGCGCTCCGCAGCTTCGACCAGCACTAAATCTCCAGTCGCATGCCCCAATGTGTCATTAATGTTCTTAAAATGATCGAGGTCGATCATTAACGTCGCAACAACACCATCTTCTCGCTGAGAGGCATGCAGTGATTGCTTCAGCCGATCCATAGCCAGAGCTCGGTTTGGAAGTTTAGTTAATTGATCATAGTTTGCTTGAAACAGAAGCTCATCTTCATAGCTCTTTCTAAGCGTCACATCTTCCTTGGTTGCAAGAAAGTTAACGATTTTCCCCTGCTTATCCTTAAGCGGTTTAATCGTAGCCCGTTCCCAATACTTTTCACCATTCTTGCGCTTATTAAGTAACTCACCGACCCAGGTCTTACCGGAAAGAATCGTAGACCAGAGATCCTGGTAGACCTCAGCAGGAGTCTCTTTGGCGCTGACCATGCCAGGCTTGTGCCCATAAACCTCCTGAAAGCTGTAACCTGAAATTTCAACAAAGCTGGAGTTCACATACAGGATATTTCCGGCATTGTCGGTTAAGACTATTGAATTGGGACTCTGCTCAGCAATCTCGGCAAGGATCCGCAGATCCTCCTCCTTCTGCTTCAGTTTGGAGGTCATCTGATTAAAGGCTGAGGTTAGCTGATCAAGCTCATCTTCAGAACCTGAAAAACGCTGCCTTCGATTTAACTTAAACTCTGGCATTTCACCTGTCTGTGACGACTCTTTGGCTATACCTGCCAACTGGAGAATATGTCGCCCCATCATTTGATAGAAGATATAGAGCACAAACAGGGCAACCAAAATGGTTTTAAGCGCATTACTTCCAAGATTCAGCAAAAGCTCATTAATAATACGTCCGTATATATTATCCAGGCTACCTTTAACCAGCAGATAGCCAATCGTCAGCTCCCTGTCTCGATACTGGTAGGTTAACGGAAACTCCATCTGCAATTCGTTTTCAACATCGGGATTGCCAGAATTCCATTTAATGATCCCATCTTCATCCTTGATCGCCACAAAATTGATGTCATTTAACTGAACCAAACCATTTATTTCGCTCTGAATCTGTTGTTCATCAACTAACCAGACACTACGTGAAATGGGTTCTAGCTCAGTCGTCTCAATTTGAGACATAACAGAGTAGAAATCAGAGAGCTCCTGTTGATAACGACCACTAATCTGTAGCAGCGTAATAACCAGCGTCAGTACGGAACTAAACAGAATGATTGAAATAAGCAGCCGCTTTGCAAGTACGCTGTTAAGAAAATGATACCCCATAAGAATAGCTGGTTACTGGATCAGACGACCCAAAGTCTGTTCAAATATCTGCCGGTAGCTACCATCATTTTTCATTTGCTTGAGCTCATCAGCCACCTTAGGGACTATGGCGCTATGCTTTTTGTTGAGATACATAAACATATTCAACTTTACAAAAGGTGGGTCTAAAACTTGTATCCCTTCAACCCCACTCTGCTTTGCCAACAAAAGCCCCTGCCATTTTTCATAGAGAACGACATCCGTACGTCCCTCTTTAAGCAACTCAAACATCTGTCTGGCCTCACCGACGACAACATTATTTTCATTGCGGGGTATATTGTTTTCAAAGATTTTCCAACCTCTCACATAGGAGGTGGTGTACCCTTCTAGTTTCTTCCACTCACCCTGTAGTGACAATGGACTCAGGCTGTAGCCGACAAACTCTGAGTCAAAGATCGACTCAGGCACTCTTACTAAATTGGGATAGCTCTTTTCAAGCCCCTTAATTCTCAGCAGGTTGCCATCATCAATTCCTTTATTGGAATTTACCAGGGCTCGTTTAGCCGGAACGATAACGACTTCAAGCTCAATCCCCACACGGCGAAACAGCTCAACGGCCAGTGTATCTAGAAAACCCTTAGTGGTTGCTGATGAGACAAGTGGTGGCTTAAGACCGGTAGCAATGGTTAGTCTCTCTTGAGCGACGGTCTCGGTAATTGTTAGTGATGAAAATAGTATTGATATTAAGACAAAAAGCCTCATTCCCGACCAGCCTGTTCAAATGTTATAAAGATGATCATATCATTCATCCTGGACAGCAGTTTATCAAGCCTCATTTATGATATATGCCATAAATTGAGTAAATATCTTCAATAAAATGAGTCAATTAGATACCACAGCTCTAATTATGCTGTAGCTGGGATGGCGAGCGTATTATCCAAAAGGATTTTGCGCACATCGATACCGTAGGAGTTTGACTTCAGTATCTTCTTGATTTTTATGGTTTTCCCCTTGCGTTCATAATAGTCAAGATCGAGCACCATGGGTCTCTCCAGATATTTTTTATTCCTATCGAGCACCAGATTAAGCGTTGGCAACAGCTTGCGGCGACGATTAACGGTGATGACCACCCCCACTTCGCCCGCATCAAGCTCTACGATTGAACCGATCGGATAGATACCAAGACAGCTGATAAACTTCTCGAGTAGATCCTTACTAAAGTGCTTTGAGGCCCATTCAAACATCTTATTGAGTGCCTCATGGGGAGAGATCCGTTCGTGATAGGCCCTATCACTGGTAATGGCATCATAGACATCGACCATTGCCACAATCTGTACATAGGGTTTTATCCCCTCAGCCATCAGCCCCTTCGGATAACCGGAACCATCCATCCTTTCATGGTGGTAGCGGATCACATCGAGAGCCGCAGCAGGAAAATCTTTTGTTGTCGATAGCAGGTCATAACCCATCTGAGGATGGGAGTTCATTATTTTGCGTTCAAATGCGGTCAGTTTTCCTGGCTTGTTAAGAATTTCCAGGGGGACATGCATCTTACCAATATCGTGAAGCAGCGCCCCAAGCCCCAATAGGCGCAACTCTTTTTCATCAAATCCCATATGTCGGCCAAACAGAATCGAGATGATGCAGACATTGATACTATGAAGCGTGGTGTATTCGTCCTTCTGCTTGAGCTGCGTTAGCAGCACCATCGCATTTTCATTATTAATAATATTGTCAACCATGCGATCCGTCAGCTCACGGGCCTCATCGGTATTGATACTCTTGCCCAACCGAATATCGTGGAAAATGCTATTCACATACTTTCGGGTACTACCAAAGATCTTGGCAGCCTGGGGGAGCGCCTGACTAAATTTAATTTTATTGTGATACTGAACTTCCTGGTCAGTTTGATCAAACTTGTGGCTCAGATTAACCCGCTCTGTCTCAAAACGATGATGTTGGTTCTGGCTGGTAGAGCTGAGCTTTGGTCTAACATCGACATCTCGACTCTGTTCAAGATCGATATAGACAAAGTCACAAAAATCATTGAGCTGTTTTAGCTCCTTGTCGGTGCTAATAGGGAATCCCTGAAATAGAAATGGAGAGCCGATCCATGGACGATCGAGCTCAGCGACATACATACCCAGCCTCAATTCACCTACAGCAATCTTTTTACGCTCCATCGTTACAACCCTTAACCTAAGTTCAGTCTCTCCCCTGGATAAATCCATCTCCGGCTGACCGATACACTCTCATAAGATTTATTCAAAATCACATGAAATCAATAGGAACAATTTACCACAGCCACCATACGATTTCCCCCTGTAATTTATATCGTTTTTCCAGGTTTTAGAAGTAGAGAAAGTTGTATATTTACTTTATTCTGAATGGTAATTCAAGGTGACCTAAACGGGTAGAAAATGGGACAGGATATCGCCAGCTGTCACTTTAAACAGAGCGATTTTGAGCAGTTCAGTCAAAAGCTGAGCCATGAGACCACCCTGCTACGTGAGTGGTTTGATAAGAGGCTGCTCTCATCCAATGAGAATTTTGTCGGTTTCGAGCTTGAAGCCTGGCTTATCAAGGCTGGCGGTCAGCCTGCACCAGTAAATGAATCCTACCTATCAATGCTTGATGACAATGCGCTGTTCAGCCCCGAACTATCTCAATTTAATATCGAGCTGAATAGCACCCCCAGACACCTCTCGGGAGATCTCTTCAGTGCAATGAAGCGTGAGCTCGATAGCAACTGGGGCCATTGTCGTGAGGTCGCCCAACAAATAGATACCGATCTGGCGATGATCGGCACCCTTCCCACCCTTGATGATAATATGCTGACACTTGAGCATATGTCGCAGACAGCCCGCTACCAAGCCCTTAATGAACAGGTGCTACGCATGCGACAAGGTCGACCAATTGAATTGGACATCAATGGTATAGAACACCTCTCCAGCTCCCACAAAGATGTGATGCTTGAGGCGGCCACCACATCTTTTCAGATCCATCTACAGGTCTCCCGTGATAAGGCGCTACGCTACTACAATGCCATGCAGGCCCTATCTGCACCTTTGGTCGCGATGAGTGGAAACTCACCCATCCTATTTGGGAAGAAACTGTGGCAAGAGACCCGAATACCCATCTTTGAGCAGGCAGTACCGGTGGGTGGTATCAATGGGGCTGCATTCGGCCCATTGAAGCGTGTCTCATTTGGAACCGGTTATGCACGTCACTCCCTAATGGAGCTATTTGACGAGAATGAACAACACTTCCCTGTGATGTTGCCCGAAACCCTCTCAGACGACCCGGCAGAATTAAGCCATCTACGACTCCATAATGGGACCATCTGGCGCTGGAATCGGCCATTGATCGGCTTTGATGGCGATGGCACACCCCATCTACGCATTGAACACAGAGTGATGCCTGCAGGACCGACCACCATTGATACTATCGCCAACTGTGCACTATTTATTGGGCTCTCCCACTACTTTGCTGAAATGAGTGAACCCATTGAAGCAATGCTCGACTTTTCACTGGTACGAGACAACTTCTATCTTGCCGCCAAAAGGGGACTCAAGGCACAGGTCAGTTGGCTCAGGGGAGAGAGCGGCCGAGCTGATGAGCTATTACAGCACCTTATCCCACTGGCCAGACTCGGTTTAGAAAGACTCGAATGCTCCCGCAACGATATCGACGATTACATTTCGGTAATTGAGGGACGGGTAGCCAAGGGTCAGACCGGTGCTGTCTGGCAACTAAACTATCTTGAGGCCAATGGTGGGGATCTAGAGAAGATGTTCATCGCCTATCTGCAGGGGCAAAACAGTGGAAACCCGGTTCACGAATGGAAGATCTAGCTCAAAACCATATAATAGGGATTCTCCAATACAGGAGAGCGCACTTATCACCTAATAACCGGAGTTATCATGCTTAACGAGTTAGACCATCTGCCAGACGGACTTCTATCTCTTCCTGCCAATCGGCTCTATGAAATACTCAATGGCCCCACCCTGATCCACCTTCAGGGACGACATCCTGACCCCCTGTTTGTCTCCGTATTGCTACATGGAAATGAGGATACAGGTTGGGATGCGATGCGTAACCTACTGGAGAAATACCAGAATAGTGAACTCCCCAGGTCGCTGTCGCTATTCATCGGTAATGTGGAATCGGCCAGATACGGTTCACGCCATCTTGATGAGCAGCATGATTTCAATCGAATCTGGATAGAAGGCGACTCTGCTGAACACCAGATGGCTGCAGATATCGTCGAAATCATGCGCCAGCGTAATGTCTTTGCAAGTATCGACATCCATAATAATACCGGCCTCAATCCCCACTACGCCTGCATCAATGTGCTAGAGCACCACTTTTTACACCTTGCCACACTGTTTAGTCGGACGGTGGTCTACTTCATCAGACCTGAAGGGGTACAGTCATCAGCCTTTAGTCAGCTCTGTCCCTCTGTCACTATCGAATGTGGCAAACCTGGACAAAAACATGGTACGGATCACGCCATAGATTTTGTAGAGGCTGCCCTTCACCTTGATCACTTTCCTGAACATCATCTGTCACCACATGACTATGAGCTGTTTCACACCGTAGCTATCGTTAAAATTCCTGACGATGTTGAATTCAGCTTTACAAATCCAGAAGCCGACCTGCTGTTTATAAACGAAATAGAGCAGTTTAACTTTAGAGAACTCCCTCCACTAACCCCTCTAGCTGAAATCAAAAATTCATCCGTTCGTCTCGAAGCATGGAGTGAAGAGGGATATGAGGTGGCGGATCGATTTTTTGAAAATATCGAAAACAGGCTCTACACCAAGCTGCCGGTGATGCCATCGATGCTCACCATGAATGAAGAGGTAATTC
Organism: Gammaproteobacteria bacterium; assembly: GCA_026193675.1. GTDB lineage: Bacteria > Pseudomonadota > Gammaproteobacteria > Thiohalomonadales > Thiohalomonadaceae > JAOTST01. The sequence goes on from JAPHSO010000209.1 coordinate 12,878, forward strand.
GACAGGATTGCCTCTGTTATTTGATGGAAAGATTACCGGCTATCGCCTAGCCAGGAATAAGAGCAAACCAGGGGCGAAGCCATTAGCGTCTCACATATAAAACGGACGGCCTATTCCAAAATTATCAATCACCATTGTCATGAAATATCTGTTCGGACTGCTACTATTTATCCCCCTATCGGCCCTCTTGGTGGCCTACACGCCAATGGGTAGCAATCCTGAAGCGTTCCTTTTGGATAGAATTCAGCAATCACCACAATATAGCGTTGAAGAAGAGCTGTTTAAGAATCCAAAACTGACACCTTTATATACAGGTAAACGTTCGTGGTATGAGATGGTGTTCGACTTTGCCTTCAATGGCAATAATCGGAGACCAGATCAAAAGCTGCCTGAAGATCACTCAAGTCTTAAA
>JAPHSO010000252.1 GCA_026193675.1 Gammaproteobacteria bacterium
CAGGGGATCGATGCCACCGAGGTGAAGGTGCCGATGAACATCGATGCCAAGGCGATGATTGCCAATGAGCTGCACGGCCTGATTAAGATCGTCGCCGACAAGGAGAGTCAACGCATCGTGGGTGTTCACCTGCTCGCAGACCATGCCGACACCCTGATTGGTGAGGCGGTGATGATGGTCTCTGCCGAAATGACCCTCAAACAGGTGGCGCAGGCGATTCATCCTCACCCCACCCAGACAGAGCTGTTTGGTGATCTCGCCAGACGTCTCCTCTCCAGACTCAATCGCACAAAAAAGAGAAAAGCGGCCAAGAAAACCGCCTGAAAAGTTGAATATCGTAAAAAATTTGAGCTCTATTGCATAAATTAATGCTTTATATTGCCTTTTTTAATGATGTCCATAATCAGAGGTAATATAATAATGCCACTTTTTTCCACATCGACCGAAAATAGCTATCAAAGATAGCAAGATTGAGATTATGAACACTAAGGATATGACCCGCAGCCTGGATCTAACCAAGCATGGTATAGGTACAGGTTCACAACGCTTACGACGTCCCGTCTACCAAGATTTCCTCCCCCCTTGCAACAACGCCTGTCCGGCCGGTGAAGATATTCAGGCCTGGCTTGACCTCTCACAGGCGGGAGAATATGAGGCGGCATGGCAAAAGCTGCTTGAGAACAACCCGTTCCCGGCGATTCATGGTCGTGTCTGCTATCACCCCTGTGAGACCGCCTGTAACCGTGCCTATACCGATGAGGAGGTGAGTATCCATGCAGTGGAACGCTTCCTGGGTGACCTGGCGATGGAGAAGGGATGGAAGCCAAAATTTGATGTGAAACCGAGCGGCAAGCGTGTGCTTGTTGTCGGTGGTGGACCCAGTGGTCTCTCCGCCGCATACCATCTCACCCGTATGGGCCATGAGGTTGAGATCCATGAGGCGGGTCCGGTCGCTGGCGGCATGATTCATTTCGGTATTCCCGCCTATCGTATGCCCCGTGATGAGCTCCAGCGTGAGATCAAACGTGTTGAAGATATGGGCGTTAAAATTGTGCTCAATCACCGTGTTGAAGATCTATTGGCCGAGAAGTCCGAAGGAAAGTTTGATGCGGTGTTTGTCGCAGTGGGTGCCCACATCAGTAAGAAGATTGAGATCCCCAGCCGTGATGCCCGCGGCATGATGGATGCGGTCAGCTTCCTCAAGAGTGTTGAGAACGGTGAGCCGCTCAAGATTGGCCGCAAGGTTGCCATCTATGGTGGTGGAAATACCGCGATGGACGTTGCCCGCACCGCCAAACGGATGGGGGCTGAAGAGGCTGTCATCATCTATCGTCGTGACCGTGACAACATGGCCGCGCACGATTTTGAGGCCGATGAGGCGCTTGAAGAGGGGGTCAAGATCAACTGGCTACGTACCATTAAAGAGATCGATGAGAGCACCTACTCGGTTGAGGTGATGGAGCTGGATAAAGATGGTCGACCACAACCGACCGGTGAGATTGAGACGCTTGAAGCGGACTCACTGATCATGGCGGTCGGTCAGGAGACCGATACCAACTTCCTGGAGAAGGTGAAGGGCATCGAGTTTGGTGCCAGTGGCACCGTTATTGTTGGCAACAACATGATGACCAGTGTCGATGGCATCTTTGCCGGTGGTGATATGGTTCCAACCGAGCGCTCTGTCACCATCGCAACCGGTCACGGTAAGAAGGCGGCCCGTAATATCGATGCATGGCTGCGCGGTGGTAACTATCACGCACCCGATAAGCATGACATTGTCGGACACGAAAAACTGCATCTCTGGTATCGCACACTGGCACCGCAGGTAGAGCAGGGTGTGCTACCTCTGGAGCAGCGCATGGGCGGCTTTGAAGAGATTCTCCACGGCATTAGCGAAGATGAGGCGCTGTTTGAAGCAAAGCGCTGTCTCTCCTGTGGTAACTGTTTTGAGTGTGACGGCTGTCTCGGATCATGTCCCGAAGATGCCATTATCAAACTGGGTAAAGGCAATCGCTATCGTTACGACTACGATAAATGTACCGGCTGTGCATCCTGCTACGAGCAGTGTCCATGTCACGCCATTGAGATGTATGACGAGACTTCGTTTAAATAGTCCCGCAGCATCTAAACAGATATAACCGAATAATTAATAGTAGAACTGTTATGAGTCCAAAGAATCAAAATCAGATGACCATCGATGGTGGTCACGCCGTAGCCCATGTTGCATATCGTGTGAGTGAGGTCTGCTCCATCTATCCGATCACCCCCTCATCTGACATGTCAGAGCTGACCGATACCTGGTCGGCACAGGGCATCCCCAACATCTGGGGCCAGGTGCCACAGGTTATCGAAATGCAGAGTGAGGGTGGTGCCGCAGGTACCGCTCACGGTGCACTGCAAACCGGTGCACTCACCACCACCTTTACCGCCTCGCAGGGTCTGCTGTTGATGTTGCCCAACATGTACAAGGTTGCCGGTGAGCTCACCTCAGCGGTATTCCATGTGGCGGCACGTTCACTGGCGGTACAGGCGCTCTCAATCTTTGGTGACCACCAGGATGTGATGGCGGCGCGGATGACCGGTTTTGCCATGCTCTCCTCGGCATCGGTGCAGGAGGCGCACGACTCAGCGCTAATAGCCCATGCAGCAACACTAAAGGCGCGTGTTCCCTTTATTAACTTTCTTGATGGATTCCGCACCTCCCACGAACTGAATAAAATCACCATGCTCACCGACGATCAGATCAGATCGATGATCAGCAATGAGCTGGTCTACGAGCATCGTCGTCGTGCGCTTAATCCGGATAATCCTTTCATTCGCGGTACCGCACAAAACCCTGACGTCTACTTCCAGGGGCGTGAGAGTGCCAACCCTTACTATGACAAGGTGCCTGGTATTGTGCAGGAGACGATGGATGAGCTGGCAGAGCTGACCGGTCGTCAATATCACCTGTTCGATTATGTCGGTGCAGAAGATGCCGACAAAGTGGCCATTGTGATGGGCTCAGGTGCCGAGGCGATTTCAGAGACTATCAAAGAGCTCAATGGTCGTGGCCAAAAGCTGGGTCTGATTATCGTCCGTCTGTTCCGTCCATTTAGCCGCGAGCATCTGATTGCTGCACTTCCAAAAACAGTTAAGTCGATCACCGTTCTGGATAGAACCAAAGAGATCGGCGCCACCGGTGAACCGCTCTATCAGGATATTGTCACAGCGCTTTCTGAATCGGTAGCCAATGGCGATATCGACGCGATGCCTCGTGTTGTGGGTGGTCGTTATGGACTCTCATCAAAAGAGTTCACCCCGGCGATGATTAAGGCGGTCTTTGATGAGCTCGATAAAGAGAGGCCCAAGAACCACTTCACCATCGGTATTAACGATGACGTAACCCACACCAGTCTGGAATTTGATCCATCCTTTGATATCGAACCACAGAAGGTGACACGTGCACTCTTCTTCGGTCTCGGTGCAGATGGTACCGTTTCGGCCAATAAGAACAGCATCAAGATCATCGGTGAGAACACCGACCTCTACTGTCAGGGCTACTTTGTTTATGACTCGAAGAAGGCCGGTTCGCAAACCACCTCGCATCTTAGATTTGGCCCCGAGCCAATTCGTGCACCCTACCTGATTCAGTCGGCCAACTTCATCGCCTGTCACAAATACACCTTTGTCAATCAGCTCGACCTGCTGGAAGATGCTGCTGAGAATGCGGTATTCCTGCTTAACAGCCCTGTGGCTGCCGACAAGGTTTGGGAAGAGATGCCCCGTCCGATTCAACAGACCATTATCGACAAGAAGATCGACTTCTACGTGATCGATGCCTCAACCGTGGCGCGTGAAGCCGGTATGGGACGTCGCATCAACACCATCATGCAGACCTGTTTCTTCGCACTCTCAGGTGTACTACCCCGTGATGAGTCAATTGCACAGATCAAGACCGCAATCGAGAAGACCTATGCCAAAAAAGGGCAGGAGGTTATCGAGCAGAACTTTAAGGCGGTCGATGCGGCTCTTGACTTCCTCTATCAAGTAGAGATTCCAGCAACCTGCAGCAATGATCGAGAGCTTGATGCCGCCGTCTCTTCAGATGCGCCACAGTTTGTGCGTGAAGTGACCGCCCCGATGCTGGCCGGTAAAGGTGATGAACTGCCGGTGAGTATGATTCCGGCTGATGGCACCTACCCAAGCAGTACCGCCAAATGGGAAAAACGTAACATCTCCGACTTTGTCCCACTGTGGGAGCCCGATGTCTGTATCCAGTGTGGTAACTGTAGCTTCGTCTGCCCACACAGTGTGATTCGTGCCAAGTTCTTTAACGAGAATGTGCTTGAAGATGCCAACGAAGGCTTCCCAACAGCCCCTGTAAGTGCGCGTGGTTTCCCAGAGACCCGCTACACCCTGCAGTTCTATATGGAAGACTGTACCGGTTGTGAAATGTGCGTCAATGCATGTCCTGCCTACGATCCAAATGATAGAACACGTAAAGCGATCAACATGTCAGCGAAGGCGCCACTGCTAGAGCAGGGGATCAAGAACATCGAATTTTTCGAAAAAATTCCGGTCAATGATCGCGGCTCTATCGACTTCTCATCGGTACGTGGAACCCAGTTCCTCGAGCCACTGTTTGAATTCTCTGGCGCCTGTGCCGGCTGTGGAGAGACCCCTTATGTACGTCTGCTGACCCAGCTATTCGGCCCACGTCTGCTGGTTGCCAACGCAACAGGCTGTTCATCAATCTATGGTGGTAACCTGCCGGCGACACCGTGGTCAACCAACTCAGAGGG
>JAPHSO010000098.1 GCA_026193675.1 Gammaproteobacteria bacterium
CCTTTTTGGTCCTGTGATGCTTACCAACCTGTTTCAGGTTGTTGGTATGACAGCTGCCACAGTTATGCATCTTGTTATCTTTGGCTGAAAGGACATCCCGTTTCCACAACTTCTCACCGGCGGCGGCGCTAAAGTTTCCGGCACCTGCACTGCGATACGTTTCAAATGCGGCATCGCTACCTGCAGCCTGGAGGCTGGGGGCCAACAGGAGAGAGAGCACCAGGCTCGACAGTAACATTACAGGTTTCATATTCATCATCTTTCCTCTTCGATTAATCTTCATGAACGGTCTCTTTTTTTCCGGTTACCATTGAACGTACTAGATTCTCACCATGCTGGAAGGAGGCCAGAGCGACCCCAACCAGATGTGCGACAACAAGTAGCATGGTGGCGTTGGCAAAGAATTCGTGCATCCCCTCCAGAACCTTACCGGTAAAGTGTGAACTGCCGGCCCAGAACTGAGCCAGTGGACCGGAGTATTCGCTGGCACCGTAGAGAGAGATGCCGGTGACTACGGTGCCGGTTAGTGAAAGCAGCAGGGCAATCACCATGGCTCCTCCAGCCGGATTGTGCCCCAGGTAGTGCTTGGGACGAAACGCCAGAATATCTTTCAGATAGTTGATGATCGTGGTGCGTGAATAGACAAAATTGGTAAAGCGCGCATAGCGGGTACCAATCACCCCCCATACGACTCTAAACAGCACCAGACACCCCACGGTATAACCGGCAAAGGAGTGCAGGTTCATAAACTCATCTTCGGTGATAAAGGCGACCATAAAGGATAGGGCTAGTGTCCAGTGAAAAATTCTCACTAGCGGGTCCCACACCTTCACCTGCTCAATATGACTCATTTTTTCTGCCTGTTTTCAAGATTTGAGTAGAGCTTAGACCTCCAACCTGAATATAAACTTAATTTTGGCAATTAATTTGCGTTGCCCTGACAAATAGCTGAGAGGTAGGATCAAACAGGTTAATTGAAAGAGAGATAAATCATGCAGGCAACGGTGAAGTGGCAAGGCAAGATGGCCTTTATAGGTGAAGATGAGGCTGGGCACAGCGTTAAGATGGATGCGCCACCGGCCGTTGGCGGTGAGAATGATGGTTTCAGGCCAAAACAGCTACTGCTCGATAGTCTGGCAGGTTGCACCTCGATGGATGTGATTTCGATCCTGAAAAAAATGAAGATCACCCCGGATAGCTTCATGGTCGAGGTGGAGGCGGGCGAGAGTGAGGAACATCCCAAAGTCTTTACCGACTTTCACATCAAATATCTGGTGAGCGGGGATGTGCCTGAGGCCAAGCTTAATAAGGCGATTAACCTCTCACAGGAGCGCTATTGTGGGGTTACTGCGATGTTTAGAAGCTTTGCGCCAATCACCCATGAGGTGATTTACACCGATTAGTGAAGATACTTTGAAAACTCCTTATCCTGGGTAAGGATATGGTCAAGAAACCAGTTTTGAGTCACTGAGAGGATCTTGTCCAGAATATAGGAGACCTCTTCGCTATAGAGCTCTCGATTGAGCCGCTGAATACTCTTTGAAAATTCGTTATGAATCGCTTGATGGTTTTTAAGATCGGGAAAGTGTATCTCTCTCAGCAGCTTCTCCTCGTCAGAGAAGTGCATATCGATGTAGTCATTTAGAAACTGAACAATCTCAGCGGCCTGCACATCTCGTTTACCGCTTTTAACTCGTTGAGAGAGATCTCGCACCATCTCAAAGAAAAGCTTATGTTGAATATCGATCAGATTATTTCCAACACAGTAGTCATCCGACCATTCAATAAATTCGACCATCGATCACCTCTAAGTCTGTTTTTTCTTGTTATATGAGCAATGCTATCAACAAACAGCCTCTCCCATCATTGATAAAAATCAATCCAACCCCATTCCCTAAAGAAATTATTGGTTACTACAGGGTTACGTTCTATCCTCAAATGGGGCGCAAATCATTGATGGCCAACTCGAATTAAATTTTAGACTGCCACAATTGATACTATTAACACCAATCAACCACATCTTGAAGTGAGGAACCGTTGTCCGACACAAAGTTTACGCTACAGGCGCTCCAGACTCTCCACAACTGCTTCCCTGCAGAGGGGGGCGAGCAGAAGCTCTCTTTTCATCGACTTAAAGGTTTCCTGTCTGCCGTAGCCAGTGCACCTCATGCCATCCCATTTGCCAACTGGTGGGGAGCACTCAAGGATCTGCCAGAGCTGGAGATAGATTCTGAGACTGAGAACGAACTGCTCCCCATCATGATGACCCTGATGGATAAAACGGTTGAATCTCTTGCTGCCAACCAGGTGGTGATCCCCGAACCGGTTAATCTGGCTGAGTATGACTACGGCTCAACCCCAATAGAGCAGTGGTGTCACGGTTATATGGATGGCATCAAGCTAAGCGAAGAGGTATGGTTCTCCATGGAGGATGAGCAGGAGAGGGATGGACTGGAGCTCTCATTTGGGATTGTCGCGATGCTTGCCACCCGTGAGAATATGCGTCGCAAGGTCGATGCAGAGCAGTTTGAAACCCGTATGGAGGCGGCTCAGCAGATGTTGCCACAGGTGGTCGAGCGGCTCTACAACCTGAGTAAATCTCAGCAATTTACCCGCCACTCGTAGGGGTGAAAGACCAACCCTTACCGAAGGTTAATGATCAGTTAAGCTGTTGATTTATCTATTTTTATATAAAGTCGTAATAGTGGTTGACCTTGGAGTTACTCCAAGGTTTAAGCTTGGCCCAATTTTTCAGGAAAAGATCAGGAATGGACACACCTAGTTTAACAATTGGGCAAGTTGCTAAACAGACCGACGTCGGGGTAGATACGATCCGTTTCTATGAACGTAGCGGCCTGTTGGGCTACATTGAACGCAATGGTGCCGGATACCGGATCTATAAGCCCTCTATCATCAAACGGCTCGAATTTATCAAACAGTCACGCTCGCTCGGTTTTTCACTCAATGAGATCGGCAAGCTGCTCGATCTGATGCACCGTAATAAAAGGGCACTCTCAAGCGAGCTGAAAGGTCACCTACATAAGCGTCAGGAGGCCATTCGCACTCAAATCAATGAACTGGTTAGCAATCTGGAGCTGCTTGAGGGATTTCTCTGTAACGCCTGTGACGATCCATCGCCAAACTGTGATGAGTGTCCACTTATTAATGGAATAATCGGAACGAACTAAAAGCGTTAACTATAATTAGATAAGAAAGCGCATAAGAATGCGCACAAAGGATAAAAGGGGTTCCTGATGACTGCTGGCGATACAATTCTTATTGTGGATGATGAGCCACTAATGCGTGATATCTTCTCTGAGATATTAAGTGACTGTAGTTATCGCATTTTGACAGCAGGCAATGGTCTTGAAGCGCTGGAGGTGCTTAAGCGGGAAGCGGTTGATCTACTACTATCGGATGTCATCATGCCCGAGGTGGATGGCTATGAGTTGGCCGCACAGGTCTGCCAACTTTATCCTGAAACTAAAGTGCAGCTGATTAGCGGATTTAGCGATAATGGTAACCAGAAACTGGTTCCCGCAGAGATACATGAGCAACTGATGCCAAAACCGATTGATCCCAATGCCTTGATTGAGCGGATCAATTCGTTACTCAACTGAAAACCCATCAAACCGGTTACACCTCAAAACTTCGTCTCAATTTGAGCGTACAATCGATCATAACTACCTGATAACAACCAATTAATGGGTTAATTAGTTATGGAATATGAAGTTGTCGATGCACGTATCAGTCCAGAAGGGCGCCTGGAAGTACTCTCCAAAGGGGAGGTGGCCAAACTGCTCGATACCAGCCAGGGCGGTCTCTACCAACTCTTTCGTAACTGTTCACTGGCGGTGCTCAACAGCGGCATCGATATGGACGATGGTAAAGAGCTGCTTGAACGCTACAAATCGTTTGAGATCCGTGTGGTGCAGCAAGAGCGCGGTATCAAGCTTGAACTAATCGATGCCCCCGCCTTCTCCTTTGTCGATGGCAAGATGATCAAAGGCATCAACGAACACCTCTTCTCGGTGCTGCGTGATGTGGTCTACGTCAGTGATGAGATCAACGACAATCCCAACTTTGACCTGGAATCCTCTGATGGGATCACCAATGCCGTCTTCCATATCCTGCGTAACGCCAACATCCTGCGGCCAATGACCAAACCGAGGCTGGTGGTCTGCTGGGGCGGTCACGCCATCAAGCGCGAAGAGTATGAGTACACCAAAGAGGTGGGCTACCAGATGGGGCTGCGTGGACTCGATATCTGCACCGGTTGTGGTCCCGGTGCAATGAAGGGGCCGATGAAAGGGGCCGCAGTCGGACACGCCAAACAGCGCATCAGAGATGGTCAATACCTCGGCATCACCGAGCCGGGCATCATCGCCGCCGAATCGCCCAACCCCATCGTCAATGATCTGGTCATCATGCCCGATATCGAAAAGCGGCTAGAGGCCTTTGTGCGTACCGGCCACGGTATTGTCGTCTTTCCCGGTGGTGCAGGGACAGCAGAAGAGATCCTCTACATCCTCGGTATCCTGCTACACCCCGATAATGACACCACCCCATTCCCACTCATCTTCACCGGCCCGGCCAGCGCTGCAGAGTACTTCGAACAGATCGACCAGTTCATCGGCGACACCCTGGGTAGCAAGGCGCAAAAACGTTACAAAATCATCATCGATGATCCACCGCTGCTTGCCAAAGAGATGAACATCGCCATCAGACAGGTGCGCGAATTCCGCAAGGCGAGGGGAGACGCCTACTACTTCAACTGGTTCCTTAAAATTAATGAAGCGTTCCAGAAACCCTTCAACCCCACCCACGAAAACATGCGCAACCTTGAACTGCACAAAGATCAAGAGGTGCACCAGCTTGCCGCCAACCTGCGCCGTGCCTTCTCCGGGGTGGTCGCCGGTAACGTGAAAGATGAGGGGATTCGTGCCATCGAAGAGTTTGGTCTCTTTGAACTTAATGGCGACCCGGAGATCATGGAAAGCATGGATCGACTACTTGCATCATTTGTGAAACAACAACGGATGAAACTGCCGGGCACCGAATATGTGCCCTGTTATCGGATTATTAAATAGATGACAGCTAGGAGATATTGTCGTGGGGATTAATCTACTAACAAAAGTTCAGACATCCCATCCAGTCTGGCCTTCACATGTTCCCACTCTGGCATCATCCGTGACAGTAGTCTGTAAAACTTTTTGCTGTGGTTGTGTTCCTGTAGATGGCAAAGTTCATGCAAAACAACGTAGTCGATACACTCTCTGGGTGCCTTAACCAGCTGCGGATTAAGCGATAGCACCCCTTCAGGTGAGCAGCTTCCCCACTGTTTTTTCATCAACCTAAGCTTCCACTCCGGTGTCTGTTTTAACCACAGCACCTGGGGGAGTAGAGCCAGTAGTCGCCGTGCAAAGGTTTCCTGTGCATGTTGTCGATACCAACCATAGAGCAGTGCTTTAATCGCTTTGGGATCACGGGAGTTGGTATAGACCTGCAACTGCCCGCGCAGCAGTTTCACCTGAGGTGCACACTCGGTGGCATCAAACACTTTTAGCAAATACCTACGCCCCAAATAGTAGTGGCTCTCGCCGCTCACATATTGACGCGGCAGCACATGCGCCTGCTGCTGTTGAATTCTTTCGATATGGTTGTTAATCCAGCGCGCCCTTTTAAAAACAGCCTGCTTAATCTCTGGCAGTGAACGCCCTTCGGGTGCCTTAACGTGAACAGTTCCATTGGGCAGCACATCGATAATAATCTTCGCCCCCTCTGAGACTACAAAGAAGAGCTGATAGGGAATTTTCTTCTCCCCATACTGCAGTGTCTGTCTCCGATGGATCATCGGTTTTATGGTTAGTGACCTATTCACTATCTAAACCCATACGGGTGATCTGAATCACCGCCTCAATGATCTCCTTGGCCTTGTCCATACCAGTCAGTTTGAATAGTCGTGGTAATAACTGCTTACGAATCTCTGTTTCGATGTTAGCGGGGTTAAGGGAAAACTCCGCCACCGCCTGCTCAACAATCTTATCAATGGCCAAAGCCTCGTTACTAAATTTCACAAGATCATCATCCGCCATGGTACTGAAGCGTTCATCACCCAGAACTAATCTAAAGGTGCCATAGTAGGCTCTGGCATGGCGGTTACCATCTAGTGTGGTGGGGATACCTTCAATATCTAGATCATCTACCTGTTGCTTAAACTTCTTAAACAGGGCGTACTGTTTGGCCGGGTGATCAAATAGCGCCTCGGCCTCCTTAATGACCTCTTTCAGCAGTTCGGAAAGCACCTTCTTGGCATATGGATCACCATCAAGCTCCTGCTCAATACTCTTTTTAATTCGCGTACGAATAATATCTGTCTCATTGCGAGTCTTCTCATCTGTCCAGCCACTCGTATCTTCACCTTGTCCCAATTCACCAACAATGTAGACCCCTTCAGCTTCCCTTACCGACTCACCAATAACCTGCCTGTCCACTAGCCTGCGAATCTGTTCATCATAAGCGCTGTAATCAACGGTCTCTTGCGCATCCTGTCGAGCAATCTTTCGAAGGTTGTTAAAGAAGAGTAGGTCTTTTTTGTACTGTGCAATGTCGGCCTCACTAAAACTGTTGTCTGCAAAGAAACTGCTCGATGAGAGGGCAATCTTCAGGCAAAGGCCAAATTCAGTCAGCGATTTATAGAAATCCTCACGCAACATCTGGTTAGCATCGTAGCTATGGCCGTCAGCATCCTCCTGCCACTTCGGTACCAGCAGTTGACGGTATTGCTCTAAATCTTTCTTGTTGTAGACGTATTTGAAGGTATCCCACAGTGCCTTGTGCAAGCCGGGCAGGCGCTTATACTCGATGCTCATCTGGCTGTAGAGCCCCTCGATATCATCAATCGAATAGCCGCCCTGGGTACGTTCTGCCAGATCCTGGTATTCCTTAATCACTGTATCCAGCGCCGAGAGAATGCCGCGGTAGTCAACCAACAGGCCATGATCCTTGGCCTCATGCAGACGGTTAACACGGGCAATCGCCTGTACCAGATTGTGCTCTTTCAGTGGTTTGTCGATATAGAGTACCGCGTTCCTTGGCTCATCAAACCCAGTCAACAGCTTGTCTACCACAATCAACAGATCTGGATCTCCATCAGTGGCAAAGTCATTTAGCACATCTTGGGTGTAATTCTCTTCTGCTTGGTTACCTACATTCTCTTTCCACCACTGCTGTACCTCGGGTAGGGTTTTGGCGTCGACACTTTCGTGACCCTCACGGGTATCAGGAGACGAGATGATGACAGCCGAGCTCACTAGACCAGTGGCATCAAGATGCCTCTTATAGCGAATCGCTGAGCTCTTGCTGTCGGTGGCAACCTGTCCCTTAAGCCCCATGCCCAGTGACTTGATGTTGGCGTTAAAGTGGGTGGCGATATCCCAGGCGATCAGTTCAATACGATTATCTGAGCTATAGACCACCCCTTTGTTGGCAAACTTCTTCTTCAGGTCGGCCTTCTGTTTTTCGCTCAGAGTGGTGGTGATCTTCTCAAACCAGTTGTC
>JAPHSO010000164.1 GCA_026193675.1 Gammaproteobacteria bacterium
ACTCCCTGACCCAGGCGATCCAGTTCGGTCTGCGCGACAAGCAGGTCAACGGCAAGAACTTCGAGATCGTTGTACCGCTGTTCTCCCGTCTGATGGCTCAGGGTGCAGGTGAGAACATCAAGGGCATCCTGGGTACCACCAACTGGAACTGGGCGCTGCAGGATGAGGGTTCCAAGGCCTTCGTGAAGTCCTTCGGCCAGGAGTACGGCTTCCCGCCCTCGATGGCTGCGCACACCTGCTACGTGCAGGCGCTGCTCTACGCCAACGCGGTCGAGGCTTCCGGTACCTTCTACCCGCCTGAGGTGATCAAGCAGCTGGAAGGCTTCAAGTTCGACGGCATGGGCAACGGCCCGACCGAGTATCGTGCAGAAGATCACCAGTGCTTTAAAGATGTACTGGTTGTTCGCGGTAACCAGAATCCAACCAGTCAGTTTGACCTGTTGGAGATTGTTAAAGAGGTTCCACGTGCCGATGTTGAGTACGATGCCTCTATCTTTGGTGGTGAGCTAGGTCCTTATAAGGTCTAAGTTTCATCCCATATCAAACCGTGTCCATCGATCCTGATTGATGGGCACGGTTTATATTATTCCCGGTTTACATAATATTGGGATAACTTTTCAGATTGCTTCTGATTGTGTCTAAATCGACGCAGCTTATGTTGGATACAACCAGAAGCGATCTGATAGTTTTAAACAGTTTAAATTGAGATAAGTTACTAAAACGATGGAATCAATACTCATCCAACTACTTAATGGTCTCGACAAGGGTGGCGCTTATGCCCTCATCGCACTAGGCCTGACATTAACCTTTGGTACGCTCGGTGTGGTTAACTTTGCCCACGGTGCGATATTTATGCTCGGTGCCTTTTGCGCCGTATCATTCCATCAACTACTGACTATCTCGAAAAAGGTGAAAGATGAAAGCATCACCTTTTTTGAAGCGTTTAAGGATCAACCCTATCTTGAGATATGGTGGGGTGATACCGGAACCATGATCATCGATTATGCCGTTCCCCTCTCCATTCTATTTGCGATACCTGTGATGCTACTCATCGGCTTTGCGATGGAACGAGGACTGATTCGCTACTTCTACAAACGCTCACATGCAGAGCAGATATTGGTCACCTTTGGCCTGGCGATTGTGCTGCAAGAGGTGATTCGTTCATTCTTTGGTGCCAATCCAATCCCGACTCCCGCTCCGAGCATCGTGGCAGGTAGTGCCCCCATTGGTGCATTTTTTGGTCTGAGTCCCGATCTGGTCTACCCCTGGTGGCGACTCATCTATCTCGGATTTTCCGCTGCCATCATCACCGGCGTCTTTGCCTTCTTACGATTTACCACCTTCGGTATGGTGGTCAGAGCCGGTATGCGTGACCGAGATACCGTCGGCCTGCTCGGCATCAATATAGAGCGACGATTTACCATTGTATTTGGCCTGGCAACGGTGGTTGCCGGTCTAGCCGGTGCGATGTATGCACCAATCCTCTCACCCGATTACCACATGGGAATGGACTTCCTCATTCTCTCGTTTGTGGTGGTGGTTGTCGGTGGCATGGGCTCTCTTGAAGGGGCTGTTGCAGCCGGATTCCTGTTGGGAATCATGCAGTCATTTGCATCAATGAATGAGATTAAGTCGATCATTCCCGGTATCGACCAGATCATCATCTATCTGATCGCAGTCGTCATCATCCTGGTCAGACCTCGCGGTCTGATGGGTCGTAAAGGGGTGATGGAGGATTAATCATGAATAAATTATCTTTGAAAAGTAATCTGACCGTAATGGTTATCTTTGCAGCGGCAGTTTTAACCATGCCACTGTGGCTCTCCCCTATCGGAGCCTCCTATCCTGACCTGCTGCAGAAATTTGCCATCTTTGGCATTCTGGCCGTCGGTTATAACATTCTGTTCGGCCTCACCGGCTACCTCTCGTTTGGTCATGCCGCATTTCTCGGCATAGGCTCCTATGCGGCAATGTGGTCATTCAAACTGTTCACCATGAACGTCATACCCGCCATCATCTTTGCCGTCATTATTAGTGGTGTCTTCTCACTGATTATCGGTATGTTGACGCTTCGTCGTTCGGGTATCTACTTCTCGATTCTGACACTGGCCTTCGCACAGATGTTCTATAACCTCGCCTACTCGGTACTGACCCCCATCACCAATGGTGAGACCGGTCTACAACTGTCACAACAGGACCCTCGTATTATCGATAACCTTTTTGTTGAAGCGAGCTCAGGACTACCATCGACCAACCTGTTTGGTCTTGGGATGAGCGGCTACTCCGGTTTTTACTTCTGTGCAGTTTTGCTGATTTTTGCATTTTATAT
>JAPHSO010000007.1 GCA_026193675.1 Gammaproteobacteria bacterium
CAGTCACTGCGCCGTAATCCGTGATATTGAGACCCTCTGTGAGCGACTTAATCTTCCCGAATCATTTCAAATTGAACGAACGGGCCCTGATGGTGACTTTCCGTTACGAGTGCCGCACCATTTTCTCCAGCAGATGGAGCCGGGCAATCCCGCTGATCCTTTGCTGTTGCAGGTACTACTTCAGCAACAAGAGAGTGAGCAGGTAGACGGTTTCAGCTGTGATCCAGTTGATGATTTGCAGAGTTCGGTAACGCCTGGCCTCATTCACAAGTATCACAATCGTGTTCTGCTAACGGTAACGGGTGCCTGTGCCATCCACTGTCGCTACTGCTTTCGGCGAAACTTCCCCTACAGTAGTGAAAATCCAAGGCGTGATAATTGGGACAGTGCGCTCGCCTATATCTCTCAGCACCCGGAGATTGAGGAGGTGATTCTAAGTGGCGGAGATCCCCTGATGATGGAGTTAGAGGGACTTAAGGCGCTGGTACAGAGAATTGAATCGATTGCTCATATCGAGCGTCTACGCATCCACACTCGAATACCGGTTGCAGCACCAGAGATGGTCAATCAGTCGATGTTTGAATGGTTTGAAAAGATTGCACTGCCGCTTGTGATGGTGATCCACTCTAATCATCCCAATGAGCTTTCGCCGGAGGTTACCCTTTTAACCAAACGACTTTCTCAGGCAGGTATCACGCTCTACAATCAGTCAGTACTACTCAAAGGTGTGAATGACCACGCTGACATTCTGGCCCGTCTGAGCAAGCGTCTTTTTGATGCGGGAGTTCAACCCTACTACCTCAATCTTCTGGATCGCGCACATGGCACCGCTCATTTTGAGGTGAGCGACTCTAGAGCTCGCAAGATCATCTCCAGCCTTGAAAAACTCCTTCCGGGCTATTTGATGCCTAAGGTGGTGAGAGATAAGGGAAATAATAGCGGAAAGGTGGTCTTCGGCTTTGAATCTCTATAGCATTGAGTGGTAAAATTTCCCTCTTGTATTTTGGAACTCAGATAATCCTCCATGGCTGAAAATATTCGCATCATCGTCATAGATGACTCATCCAACCATGCGGTGATGGTCTCCAATCTGTTGCGAAATGCCGGCCATGCGGTTCAGGCCGAAAATGCTGAGGATGACGAGGATCTCATTGAGCTGCTAAAAAGGCAGCAGTGGGAGCTGGTTGTTGCAAAACCTGAGCTTCCCTTCCTGACAGCCCAGCACGCTATTGAGATTGTCAGTAAATACCAGCCTGAACTCCCCTTTGTGATCATTGCCGATACTGAACCGGCCGAGCAGATCAATGCATTGCTGGCGACAGGTGTCTGCGATCTCATCACAATGGATCAAACAGAGCATGGTCTTTACACCATTCTCAGAGCCGTGCAGAGTACGATCACTCGAAGAGAGCTCAAACTCTGTCGTGAGCAGCGTGACTCACTGAGCCATCGCGCACAAATACTGGTAGACCATTCCAAGGATGCCATCGCCTATATCCACGAGGGGATGCACGTCTACGCCAATGAGGCATACCTTGAGCTCTTCGGCTATGCCGACATGAGCGGCGTTGAGGGGATGCCGATTATGAACATGGTCAGTAGCGATGACCGTGGCACGCTTAAAGGCTATTTAAGAGACTACTCAAAGGGTAAAGAGCAGGAGTCCTCTCTTGAGCTGGAGGGTCTCAACGCTGACGAAACCAGCTTCCCGATGGACATGAAGTTCTCTCAGGTCAGTTACGATGGCGAGTCGTGCATCCAGGTCATCATTGAAAATCGGGCCAACAACGAAGAGCTTGAACGTCAGCTCCAGGATATGAGTCGCCGTGATCTCATCACCGGCGTCTATAACCGCCAGTACTTCCTCGAATATTTTGATGAAGTCAGCTCTTCAAAAGGGGCAACTGGCTCCATCCTGCTCATCACTGCAGATAACTACGACTCAACCCGTGAAAATCTGGGTATTACCGCAGGTGATCAGTTGATTGCTGAGTTGGCCCAAAATCTAAACCAGATTTTGGAGGGTAGAGCTCACCTACTGGCCCGTTACGAGACGGAGCAGTTTGTCCTTATCCTTGAGGGAGCCGACAAAAATGTTGCCGAAGAGGTGGCCCAATCCATTCTCGATGCCGTAAAAGATATGATCTTTGATCTTGATGGCAAGTCTGCAATTACCACCTGTAGTATCGGCATCGGGCTCTATGACGAGACGATCGATGATCACATTGAAGTGATCTCACGAGCTGAGAAGGCCAATCGCGAAGCTGCAGAGATGAAGGGGAACTCTCTCAAACTCTATATCCCTGATAAGGAGGATATGGCGGTCCAGGAGCAGGTTTCAGCCCTTGCACGTGACATTAAAAACAGTATTGTAAAAAATCGTCTAAAGCTCTTTTTCCAGCCGATTATTAGCCTTGGCGAAGATTCCCATGAGAACTATGAAATTCTATTAAGGATGCCGCTTCTCGGTGGTAAAGAGAATGAATATGCTGATGCAGCAGAGTTCTTCAATGCTGCACACAATGCCGGTCTGACCCTTGCAATTGACCGATGGGTTGTCGGCCACGCTATCAAGTCATTAACAACCAATCGTCGTAAAGGCCATCAGTTACGCTTCTTCATCAAGCTCTCAGAGGCGACTGTTGCCGATCCAGAACCATTCCTTGTCTGGTTAACGGCTATTGAGAAGGCTGCCAAAATCAGAGTGGGTACGCTGGTATTTGAGGTAAATGAAAAGGATGCATCCAAGAACCTGATGGGAGTTAAAAAACTCAAAGAGGGACTTGATAAGATGCACATTGACTTTGCATTGGATCAGTTTGGTCTGGCCGCTGATTCAATCAATGTGATGCGTCACTGCGATCCCCACTACCTAAAGCTGGATTCAGATCTTATTGGACGTCTGGCTAAAGAGGAGGAGGCCAAAGCGCGCGTACTTGAGATCACCTCACTAGCGGCCCAGGATGAGAAGCTGGTTATTGCCAACTCAGTCGAGGATCCTCACACCCTCTCGGTGATCTACACCTCTGGTATCGACTATATCCTCGGTTACTTCATCCAGGCACCCAGTGCCACGATGGATTACGACTTTAGCTCATAATCATGAACGGGGATTACTCCCCTCTTCTCAGCGCTTCGATTCGCTCATCCAGCGGTGGATGAGAGCGGAACAGATCCATAAAACCACCACCGCCACTGATTCCAAAAGCGGCCATCTGATCCGGCAGTGAGGCCTCACCACTAGCCATCTGCAGTCGCTGTAGTGCTGCAATCATCTTGTCACGACTTGCTAACGACGCTCCTCCAGCATCTGCTCGATACTCACGCCGACGCGAGAACCAGGAGACAATGATCGAGGCAAGCACTGCCAGAATGATCTCAGCCACAAAGGTGGCGATGAAGAAACCGATACCGTGACCCCGCTCATTTTTAAGGATCACCCGATCCACAACATGACCAATCACCCGCGCAAAGAATATGACAAAGGTATTTACCACACCCTGAATCAGAGTCAGGGTAATCATATCGCCATTGGCCACATGGCTGATCTCATGGGCCAACACCGCCTCAACCTCACCCTGTTCCATCTGCGCTAAAAGTCCCGCACTGACAGCAACCAGAGCTTTGTTACGGTTTGCGCCTGTGGCAAAGGCGTTGGGCTCCTGGGCCGGAAATATTGCCACCTCAGGCATCCCAATACCGGCCATCTCAGCCTGCCTCTGAACGGTCTCAACCAGCCAGCGCTCGGTCTGATTTGCAGGCTGCTCAATCACAACAGCACCGGTCATCCGCTTGGCACTCCATTTGGAGATCAGCAAAGAGATGATAGAGCCACCAAAACCAAACACAGCTGCAAAAATAAGCAGCGAGTTATAGTTGAGCCCTGTCCCCTGAGCATCGAGGATTCGATCAACACCCAGCAGGCGTAAAGTGATACTCAATACCAGAATCACCGCCAGATTGGTCATCAAAAAGAGGAAAATGCGCTTCATTAACTACTCCACACTATCGAAACATTTATCATAAAAGCCCTAGTTTGGGTGTTGTTTACCATTATCAAGAGCTGGACACCCATCCATAGACCACAAAATTGTGATCTGGTTCCTCACAAAACTGTTATTTCTCTATAAACTCAACAGGTTAGAGGCCATTATAGCAATCACTTAGCATCTTCTATAAATGGAGATGGCTCATGTTATGATTGTGAGATTATTCTGTCACACCAGATGGGCAGAGGTTACACCGGGGGACCTGCTAATCTTGTATCGCTTAAGCGACAAATATTTCATGCTGTTCAGATGGGGCGAAGCGTTGCTAAACAGATTCCGTTCCCGCTGTGTTCCCATCGCCTTTAAACTGGCTCTCACCATCACTCTATTAATAAGCAGTGGCATGATCCTGCTCGGAATTGCCATTGTTAGCGACCAGAGCACCCTCATGCAGCACCAGATGGAACAGATGGGCGAGACTATCACCTCTCAACTAGCAGACTCCGCCGGTGAACTGCTGCTGGCCAATGACACTGTCAGACTGGAGCTAATTCTCAACAACATCATCAAGTACAAGAATATAAAAGGGGCCACCATCTACTCGGATCAGTTAAAGAAAGTGGTCTCTATGGGACTCTCATCTGAACCGACCTCAATTGCTCTGAGATTAAACTCAGCACCTCTAAAATGGACCCATAATGAGACACTACCAGAGCGACAAACCCTCTTCACCTTTGTGCGCCCACTTATTTTTCGAGATCTCACAGTAGGCTATGCCGAGCTCACTTTTGATCACTCCCTCATGGAGCGAGCCCGTAACTCAGCCATCTACTCCACCACAGTGACCACCATATTTATGATTCTGGTTGGGATTGTCGTCTCATTTATCATTGGAGTTCGCCTCACTCTACCCATTCATCGACTTATCAATGTCAGCCAGGCAATCACCGAAGGGAAATATAGCCACCGTTTTAATGATCGACGTAATGATGAGATCGGCTCACTCATGAGTGCCCTCGATACCATGTCTGCAGGGCTGCTACGAAAGGAGCAGGTCGAAAAAACATTCTCACGTTACGTCTCCCCCAAAGTGGCCAATGAGATCCTCCAGGATCTGGAACAGGTTGAACTGGGCGGCAAACATGTCTATGCCACAGTGCTATTTGCCGATATTGTCGGTTTTACCAGCATGTCTGAGGAGATGCGTCCTGAAGATGTAAATGCCCTGCTCAATGAGTACTTTACCTATATTGATGCTGCCGCCCACGCCTATCAGGGGCACATCGATAAATTTATGGGCGACTGTGCGATGGTCGTATTTGGGATTCCCGAAGAGGATGATGATCAGACCTTCCACGCCATCTCCTGCGCCCTATTGATTCAAGAGCTGACCAATCAGCTCAACGAAGAGCGAGCCATAAAAGGATTGCACGCGGTAGAATTCAGAATTGGTATCAACAGTGGCATGATGCTCGCCGGCAACATGGGCTCTAAAAAAAGGATGGAATACACCGTAGTGGGCGATGCGGTTAATATCGCCTCACGCCTCTCCTCAGCTGCAGCTGGTGGACAAATTATCATCAGTGAGGAGACTCAAAGTCAGTTTGCAGATACCGGTGAATTTGAGCTACAAAAGTACCAAACGATTCATGTTCGAGGTAAAAAAGAGACGGTCGATACCTTCCTGGTTATATCGCTTCAGAATGAGCACCAGCACCAATTAGACAAAATTCTTAAACAGATACTGGTGAAACAGGATCAGGAAAACTCACAATGATTCGTTCGCTCCTTCTGCTAGCATTTATCACACTCTTCATCGCAGGATGCAGTACGACCAAATTATTTTATGAGGATAGCAACAGCTATGTTGACAGTCTGGTTAAACAAAAAGAGTTTGCTATTGCGTTACGCCATATCGAAAAGCTTAATAAAAAAGATCCCGATTACCGACGTTTGCAAAAGCGACGCCCGCAGATCCTCAAGCAGCTCACAGCATATGAGCAGCTCACTCTGACAAAATCTCGAAAACTGGAGCAGGCAGAAAAATGGTCGCAAGCGGTTCAGTTACTTCAAAAAGCCCTCAAGCATATCCCCGAGAGTAAAATCCTGTTGCAAGAGTTACAGCGAGTTGAGAGCGAACGTTCAGAAGAGATCGCTCAAGTTGAATATCAAATCACCTTGCACAAAGCCCGCTCCATTAGAGATGGGCAGGATCTCTATAAACAGCTTTACCAACTTGATTCAGACCGGTCTCTCGCCCCAGAAATCGTTCAACAGCGGGCCAGGGTAATTACCGACGAACTTCTAAAGTTAGCCAAAGCAGAAGTCGCTGCTAAAGAGACCATTAAGTCACGTAATCTGCTCAAACTTGCCGGAGAGGTAGATCCTGAAATAAGACGCTCTCCCGAATTCAGAAAACTTCTACGTCAAATTGAAGAGATTGAGAAAGGGATCACTAGAGCGATTAAGAAAAAAAGGGAGATCGAACAGGAGAGACAGATTAAGGCTTACAAGATTCTGTTCAAACAGAATAATTTTATTGAGGCTCAGATCGCTCTAAAGCAGATCGAAAAGCAATTTAAAAACAGCAAGCCGATAAGAAAACTGCGTCGACAACTCAATAAAAGCGTATCCAATGAGATCAAAAAACATATGGAGAAAGGGCAAACCTTTTATAGCAAGGAGCAACTCGAGTACGCCATCAGAGAGTGGGGACATGTACTTCTGTTAGAGCCAAACAATCAGGTAGCACTCGAACAGATCTCCAGAGCGGTAAAGGTATTAGAGAAGCTACAAAACGTACGTAACAATCAACAGCGTTAGCATCAATCTCTGTAACCACCAGCTTTGGCTGATTTTCTTACAGTGAGCGGAAACATCTGACTGACTTCCTCATACTCTATGATAAAATGGCCGACAGTTTTTTTAGGCTTTTAAGAGAGAGTTAATGATGGAAGAGATGATTGAAACAGGTCGACAACTGGCCATCGATTACGGGCTAAATCTTATCCTGGCTATCCTCACCTATGTTGTGGGTAAGTGGGTCGCCAAAATTCTTAAAAAGACTGTCGTTAAGGTGATGACTCGCGCCAAGACTGACGCAATATTGATCACCTTTACATCAAATCTTGTCTACGCTGCGCTGATTGTATTTGTGGTTATTGCAGCCCTTGGCCAACTCGGAGTTCAAACCACCTCCTTCATCGCAATTATCGGTGCCGCAGGTCTTGCAGTTGGACTGGCCCTTCAAGGTTCACTCTCAAACTTTGCAGCTGGCGTACTGATGATTATTTTCCGCCCCTTCAAAGTGGGTGATTTTATCGAAGCCGGCGGTGCATCAGGGGTTGTTGAGGGTATCGATATTTTCACCACACTGATTCGAACCGGTGATAATAAGGTTATCTTTATCCCGAATGGGAGCATCATGAGTGGCAATATTGTGAACTACTCTGCCAAAGAGACCCGTCGTATCGATATGGTTGTTGGTATCGGATATGACGCCGACATCAAAAAGGCCAAAGATATTCTGACAGAGATTGTGAATAATGATGAGCGCATTCTAAAAGATCCAGCCGTCACCATTGGTGTCTCTGAGCTGGCCGATAGCAGCGTCAATATTGTCCTGCGCCCCTGGGTAAAAAGTGGCGACTACTGGGGTGTTCACTTCGATCTGAATGAGACGATTAAGAACCGCTTTGATGAAGCCTCAATTAGCATCCCCTATCCACAGCGCGACATTCATCTATTCAACCACGAATAGAGAGACGATGGGCAGGTCCTGAAACTATTTCAGGATCTGTTCATCTCTAGGAAAACTACTCAGCTGTAATGCTATCGACACGCTGGAAACCGCGTGGCAATTTGTTACCTCTACGACCCCGCTCCCCTTGATAGTGATCAAGGTCAGCCCGCTTCAAAGTGATGTGTCGCTTACCCGAATAGAGGGTCAGGTTCTGTTCTGCGGATAGTACCGTCATCCCAACCACAAACTCCTCCCGCGTTGCGACACGGGCAGATGGAATGCTAATAATCTTATTCCCCTTTCCCCGTCCCATTTGTGGCAGATCTTTAATTGGGAAGAGCAGCAGACGTCCCTCGTTAGTGACTGCTGCAACGCGATCATTATCATAATCGGCTACGGGGATAGGGGCGATCAACTTAGCGCCATTGGATAGCTTAACAACCGCCTTACCCGCCTTGTTTCGACTCTGTAGCTCCCCCACTTTTGACACAAATCCATAACCGGCATCCGAGCTCATCAACAGCAACTCATCATCTTTGCCCATCACAACAGAGACAAAAGAGGCGCCCGCTATTGGATTCACCCGTCCGGAGATCGGCTCTCCCTGTCCTCTAGCTGAAGGGAGCGTGTGAGCAGCGATCGAATAGGAACGCCCGGTTGAGTCGATAAAGATGGC
>JAPHSO010000116.1 GCA_026193675.1 Gammaproteobacteria bacterium
ACTGCCGCCATCACCGCCATCACCGCCATCGGGACCGCCAAACGGAATATATTTTTCACGACGGAAACTGACACAGCCATTACCGCCCTTACCAGCTTCGATTCGAATCCTGGCTTCATCAACAAATTTCATGGGTAAGGGGCTAGCTCCAACGGGCGGGTAATAATCTGAGCATTTTAACAGCCTTATGGGAATAATAAGAGTGTTATGTACAGGATGTACGGGTCTCTCTTAGTCATCCATGACTTTAAGGCACTTGTGCATCCTGCACATCGTATACCGTGAGTGCAGGGATGCACTGGAGCGGCTACAACCTGCCTACATTGAATCGATTACTCTCTCTTTCTTTCAAGTAGATACTGGTAGAGCTCTCTCTTTTTGAACCCGGTAATCTCAGCGGCCAGTTTTGAGGCCTGTTTAACCGGCAGCTCATCACCAAGTAGCTCAATAATCCGCCGGGTCTCACCATCCAGTGAATCGGTCTGCTCGACCGTTTTTCCTGAGATGAGAATGACAAACTCCACCTTTTGTTGGTTGGCGTCCCCTTCAACAAACTCCTGCAGCTCCAACAGAGTTGCCTGTTTGATGGTTTCAAACCTTTTGGTCAATTCTCGAGCCAGCGTCGCCTCACGCTCTGCACCAAATATTTCAGCCATATCTGTCAGAGAGGCGACAATACGGTGCGAAGATTCATAAAAGATCAGCGTTCTGGGCTCATCAATTAATTGATGCAACTGCTCTTTTCTTGCCCCCGATTTGGCTGAGAGAAAACCCTCAAAACTAAACCGGTCAGTTGCCAGACCACAGACAGACAACGCCGTAACCAGTGCTGAGGCTCCAGGAATGGGACACACCACCAAACCGGCCCGGTGCGCCGCTTTGACCAGACGATAACCGGGATCACTAATCAAGGGGGTACCTGCATCACTAATCAGCGCAATCGATTCCCCCGCCTGCAACCGTTCAACAACATACGCACTCTTCTGCTCCTCGTTATGTTCATGCAGGGCGAACAGCGGTGTATTTATTCCCAGATGGTTGAGCAAAGGCCGGCTATGTCGGGTATCCTCTGCCGCAATCGCATCAACCTCTGATAAAATAGCCTTCGCACGCAGGGTGATATCATCTAGATTGCCAATGGGGGTTGCTACGATGTAAAGAATCCCTGGCTGAACAATTGACACGTAATACCCTCGCTAAGATACTGTTGAGTTACTCTACAGCCAATTCACCCAGAATGAGAACTTTCCAACTCCATATGTTGCGCCTACTGCTTCCCATCATTGCAATCCTCACCCTGATTTCAGGTTGTGGTGGAGATGCTCAAATTCGAACTGACGATGGCAAAAAGTTAACTGGAGAGACTCTGAATATCTCTGAGGTTGTCGCTGCTTATGATAGCGGTGATTATAGCAGTGTTATCAACGCGCCACGTATTGAGAATCTATCGTTACCTGAACAGACGCTGCATCAGTTTCTTAATCTAAGTGCTCAACTCAAAACTGATCCTCTTAGCATCACAGAGAACCAGTTTACCGAGATAGACCCCTCTCTGCTTCCCCTACAGCGACAACTCGAATACCAGCTCAACTACGCAACTTTTCTCAAAATGAGTGACCCCGGTAAGGCGCTTCAAACACTCAGCCATCCGGTCATATCCAGTAATGCTTTGAGAGACAGCCCAAATCTGTTTGCCAACTTCTACCGTCTTCGCGCCGAGATCAATAGCCAGATGACTTTTAACGTTGATGCAGCCAATGACTACATCAAACGCGAACAGTTTCTTGTTGGCGATAGCCAGATTGCAGCAAATCAGATCACACTATGGATGCTGCT
This sequence comes from Gammaproteobacteria bacterium, assembly GCA_026193675.1. GTDB lineage: Bacteria > Pseudomonadota > Gammaproteobacteria > Thiohalomonadales > Thiohalomonadaceae > JAOTST01. The sequence continues at coordinate 1,837 of JAPHSO010000116.1, forward strand.
TTCCCATCTACCCCAGGAGGAGCTTGATGGCATCATCCTCGGCAGGAGCAGCTCAACACTTCAAGGTTGGGCTGATCTAATCGCCATCACCCGAGAACTGACTCGCTTTCCCGATGAGTTTTCTAATCAGCTCTCTCTCTGGAAGAGACGATATCCAGAGCATACCGCCCAGGCGAGTCTGGTTGATGACCTGCTAGAGCGAAGTAGAAACCTTGTTCTTAATCCCAAACAGATAGCGATACTCCTACCACTGAGCGGATCCTATGCCAAAGCTGCTGGCGCCCTTAGAGATGGGATCGTAGCCAGCTACCTTGCAGATCCCCACAAAGATGAGATCACTCTACGTTTCTACGATACCGCAGGAAATCCCGAGTTCATTGAGACCATTTTCCAGAAGGCGATTAACGATGGGGCTGAATTTATTGTTGGACCACTCAA
>JAPHSO010000328.1 GCA_026193675.1 Gammaproteobacteria bacterium
AGAGCCGGGAATGGTTGAATGGCCGACCGCCTCAATAATGGTGTCCTTTGAGAAGAAACCGGCAAATCCGGGCGCGCCAATCAGTGCCAGCGAACCGATCAATGAGGTGATCCAGGTGATCGGCATATATTTACGCAGACCACCCATCTCACGCATATCCTGCTTGTGATGCATCGCGATAATGACCGAACCGGCAGCGAGGAAGAGCAGCGCCTTGAAAAATGCGTGGGTCATCAGATGGAAGACCGCTGCCGAGTAGGCCGAGGCACCCAGTGCCACAGTCATATAACCGAGCTGCGATAGTGTTGAGTAGGCGACCACACGCTTGATGTCGTTTTGTACCAGACCGAGGAAGCCCATAAATAGCGCAGTGATAGCACCAATCACCAGAATAAATGAGAGCGCCACATCGGAAAGTTCATAGATGGGCGACATGCGCGCAACCATAAAGATACCGGCGGTAACCATGGTGGCGGCGTGGATCAGTGCCGAGATAGGTGTAGGACCCTCCATCGAGTCGGGTAGCCAGATATGCAGAGGTACCTGCGCCGACTTACCCATCGCACCGACAAACAGCAGGATGCCGATGACCGTCATCAGATTCCACTGTTCACCAGGGAAGATTTCGATGGTGAGATCTTTGTGCAGCTCGACGCTGCCAAATACGGTGGCGTAGTCGAGGGTATTGAAATACATCAGTACCGCAGCAATACCGAGCAGGAAGCCGAAATCACCGACACGGTTGACCAGGAACGCCTTGAGATTGGCATAGACCGCCGACTCACGTACCGACCAGAAACCGATCAGCAGATATGAGACCAGACCTACCGCCTCCCAGCCGAAGAAGAGCTGCATAAAGTTGTTGGACATCACCAGCATCAGCATTGAGAAGGTGAACAGCGAGATATAGCTGAAGAAACGCTGATAGCTGTTGGTACCGGCAAGCGAACCCTCTGGCCAGTTCTCTTCATCGTGGCTCATATAGCCGATGGTGTAGATATGGACCATCAGTGAGACGAAGGTGACCACCACCATCATCATCACGGTGAGTTGGTCGATCAGGAAGCCCACCTCAAAACGGATACCGTCTGAAACCAGCCAGGTGTAGACGCTCTGATTAAAGCTCTCACCACCTTTAAAGATAATATGGTTAAACAGGGCCAGAGAGAGAGAGCAGGCGATCGCCACACCAAGAATGGTGACCCGATGCGCCGCCTTACGACCGATTGAACCACCGAATAGTCCGGCAATGATAGAGCCGATCAGTGGAGCCAGAACAATGGCGATGGTAACTTGATGCCAGTTATCAAACATCTATGCTTACCCCTTCAAACTATCGAGTTCGGCCACATTGATCGTTCTCTTATTTCGGAAGAGGACAACCAGAATCGCCAGACCAATCGCCGCTTCTGCAGCTGCAACGGTCAAGATAAAGAATACAAAGACCTGCCCTGCGCTATCTCCCAGATAATGAGAGAAGGCGATAAAGTTGATATTGACCGCCAGCAGCATCAGCTCGACACACATCAATAGGATGATGATGTTTTTACGATTAATGAAGATGCCAGCCATGCTGATCGAGAAGATGATCGCCGCGACGATAAGATAATCCGATAGTGCAATCATTATCTGCGCTCCTCCGCGTCCATCTCAACCACTCGCAGGCGATCATTACGACGTACCGCCACCTGCTCAGGTACCTGTTGGAATTTTGTTGTTGGGTTGTGGCGCAGGGTCAATGCGATAGCCGCCACGATGGCCACCAGCAGGATAACCGCCGCCAGCTCAAATGCGTAGAGATAGGTGGTATAGAGCTCCAGGCCAAGCTCACGGGTATTGCTGTAATCGGCAGCATGTCGTTCTGGGGCGGCAAAAATCTCCAGTCCGAAATGCTCTCCCCCAACAACCATCAGAATCATACCCAACATCAGCAGTGCCACGAAAATGCCAACCGGCAGGAACTTAGCAAAACCTTCACGGAGCACGGCGATGTCGATATCAAGCATCATGATCACAAAGATAAACAGCACCATAACGGCACCGACGTAGACCAACACCAGCGTAATGGCCAGGAACTCCGCCTCAAGCATCATCCACAATGCCGCTGAGGTGAAGAATGCCAGAATCAGGAACATCGCTGCCCTGACTGGATTGCGTACGGTCACCATCATCGTGGCCGCAAAGACCAAAATGGCAGAGAAGATATAGAAGATAATCTGTTCGAAACTCATATGCTTAAATAATCTCTATTCCAATATCTATCGATAGGGGGCATCAACGGCCCGGTCGGCCGCAATCTGCGCCTCATGCTCATCACCCATTGCCAACAGCTTCTCTTTAGTCAGCAGCAGATCTTCGCGAGACTCGCCAATATATTCGTAAACACGTGTCTCAACGATCGCATCGACAGGGCACGCCTCTTCACAGAAGCCACAGAAGATACACTTGGCCAGATCGATGTCATATTGCGTGGTACGACGTGAACCGTCTTCACGCTCCTCCGCCTCAATGGTAATGGCCTGCGCAGGGCAGATAACTTCACAGAGCTTACAGGCGATGCAACGCTCCTCTCCATTAGGGTAACGGCGCTGTGCATGCTTGCCACGGAAACGGGGCGACATGGGTGCCCGCTCATCAGGATACTGAACCGTAAAATTCTTGCGGAAGAAGTAACGGCCCGTCAGGCTCATCCCCTTCAGCAATTCGGAGAGAGTCAGGCTTTTAAGTACACGAACAATTGAATTCATCGCCTATCCCTCCATACCGGTTAACTGGCTCAGCAGAGACCAGAGATCCCAGTCCATCACCACAACCAGAGCAACAACCAGCAACCAGACAATGGTGATTGGGATAAAGACCTTCCAGCCCAGACGCATAATCTGGTCATATCGATATCGAGGGAATGTTGCACGGAACCAGAGGAAGAGGAACATAAAGACAACAGTCTTTGCCAACAACCATAGAATGGATGACGCCGCCAGGAATGTTCCCTCAAACAGTGCGATACCATCAAATGGTGACAACCAGCCACCAAGGAACATCAGAGCAGTCAGCATTGAGACCAGAATCATGTTGGCATATTCAGCCAGGAAGAAGACCGCAAAGGCCATGCCTGAGTAGTCGACATGGAAGCCGGCAACGATCTCTGACTCACCCTCGGCCACATCAAATGGGGCGCGATTGGTCTCCGCAGTTGCCGAGATAAAGTAGATCACAAACAGCGGCAGCAGTGGTAGCCAGTACCAGTGATGAACCCCACCCCTCTGCGCCTCAACGATATCACCCAGGTTGATACTGCCTGCGGCAATCAACACACCAACCAGCGCAAAGCCCATCGCAATCTCATATGAGACGATTTGTGCTGCAGAGCGCATCGCTCCGAGTAGCGCATATTTCGAGTTAGAGGCCCAACCCGCAACCAATACGCCGTAGACACCGATTGAGGTGATGGCCAGTACGTAGAGCAGACTGGCATCGACATCGGCCAAAACCATCTCGGCATTAAATGGGATGACTGCCCAGGCGGCCAGCGCAGGGGCCATCGATAGAACAGGAGCGATCAGGAATAGTGTTTTGTCGGCGCTTGTGGGAACCACAATCTCCTTAAACATCAGCTTGACCGCATCGGCAATCGGCTGACCCAGCCCCCAGAGCTGGTAGCCAAAGAATCCAACCCGGTTGGGTCCGATTCGAATGTGCATAAAGGCGATCACCTTACGCTCAAAATAGGTGTAGTAGGCAACCACCACCAGCAGCGGCGCCACAATCGCAACGATCTTCAGTAGCGTAACCGCCAGGTATTGCAGCTCATAGGGGAAACCGAGGCTTTCAAATAG
>JAPHSO010000329.1 GCA_026193675.1 Gammaproteobacteria bacterium
TCGTACACTTCAGGTATATAGGCAACTTCGACAAGGGTGATGTCGTCACGCTCGAACTGTTTACTCTGAAATGAGTTCACCCCATCAATGATCGAATCAAACCAGCGCTCCTTTCCTTGAGAGGTAAAAATATGCTCAAGACGTTGAGAACCAAACATTTCCCCCATTGAATCAGTGGCCTCAATAATTCCGTCGGTATATGCATAGAGACGTTCACCCTTTTCCAGGGTGTGGAAGTGAGGCGTAAAGTCATCAATTGCCTGCTCAACAATTCCCAACGGGAGACGACTGGAAGCTATATGTGACGTTATGCCCTTCCCCTCTGACGCGACAAGAAGCTCAGGAAGTCCTGCATTGATAACCTGAAGCTCGCCCTTTAACATATCTAACTGAAAGAGTGTTGCCGCACAGAAATGGCTGGCGGGCAGAATCACTTTCAGATTTTTGTTCAGGAGATATGCAATCTCCTGAATGGAGCGTCCCTCTGAAACATACTCATTGAACCAGTTTGACACCGGTAGAGTACCAATTGCAGCTGACAGTCCATGACCGGTGAAATCGCCCATAATAAATTGGTAAGTATGGGGCTGTTCAACAACTTCAGCGGCAAGATGGAAGTCGCCGCAACTCAGTGCCGCGGGAGAGAGGTAAACTCGACATCCCTCAATTGTTGGCTGTCTCTTTCCAATAATTTGATGAAAAATAGTTTCAGTAACATCTTGTTCCCACTTGAGTCGCTCATGAAAGAGCTTTACCTCAGCATCCTGCTTCTGCATCTTTTTATATGCAGATCGCGTTCGTAGTGCGGCATTAATCTTGGCCTTCAGGATCTCGTACTGGAATGGCTTAGTGATAAAATCATCGCCACCACTTTCAAGGCACTTAACAAGTGACTCCTTATCAGCAAGCGATGTAAGAAAGATGATGGGAACAAAATTGTCAGAGTCAATTTGCTTAATTTCTCGAGCAACATCATAGCCACTCATATCCCCCATCATCACATCCATGAAGATAAGATCAGGCTTCTTTTCTACAAACTGCCGCAGTGCCTCTTTACCGTTTTCAGCAAAGACTACATCGTGCCCATCTCTCTTAAGCATGCGATCCATGAGCAGTCGACTAAGACTCTCATCATCTACAACTAGAATTCTGGCTGCTGGCAAATTTCCCTGATACATACTTCCCATTAAACGTAATAGATTATTAAAAGTATAGAGTGATGGCGCGGTATATTTACCCTATTCCCGTGCGGGTATTAACTGCATGTATACAAATATGGCGTCCATTTGTAGTTTTTTCACAAATCCCATTGCAACACTATGCAGTTATCTATTGAATTTGAAAGAGTTTTTCAAATTTTGAGATTCGAAGAATATTTTTCACCTCTTCACAAACATTTATTATCTTTACCCGATCAATTCCGGAATCATTACCTGTATATTCGCGTAATAACAACAGCATCCCTAGGGCTGAGCTATCCATGTATTTGGTATTTTCGAGGTTGATAATAAAATTCTTATCTGCGTTTCCTCTCTGCTCATAGGCTGCTCGAAACTCTCGATGAATCCTGAAGTCAAAATTCTCTGGTAGATTAATTGTGATGACCGAGCTATCTGGATTAACTTCTGTTGTGATCATTTCTGTCTCCTTCCCTATCCTCTATTGAAGAGCTAAAACAGCTCAACATCCCCCTCATCCATCGACTCCTGATGAGCAATTCGCTCCTCACGATCTATAGTCATTTCAAATTCAATAATTTCACTCTTCATTTTTTCGAGGAGTGCTGTTGCCTCTGCCAGATCAAATTTCTGTTCTTGAAATTGATAGAGATCGCTTTTTAAATTACCAACAAATTGTTCAACGGAGACCATCCTATCATTAACGTGACCAATAAGCTGTCGACCTATATCTTCAAATTGAAGTGCACGTATGGCGTTACCCACACTATTACCAACAAGAGAACCAACCTCTTCAAACTCATTAAGCGTGTGCTCAATTGAACCATCAAGAGTCTGCATATGGCTCATAATATCGTCCACTTTACCCTTTGAGCGAATTGCAACGCTCATATCCTGAGTTGCCATTTTTCCCACCAACTCCCTGGTTGTTTCTACTGTCGCTGTCGTTGCACTGACATGAGCAGAGATCTCATCACTAAATTCATTAGAAATTTGTGATAGCCGGCGAACCTCATCAGCAACAACTGCAAAGCCTCTACCCGCTTCACCTGCTCGCGCAGCTTCAATCGCAGCATTCAAGGCGAGCAAGTTGGTCTGATCAGCTATCTTACGAATATTGCCCTGCATCGCAACAATCTCTTTCATCTGCTCAGAGATATCATCAATTTTGTGGACCGTCTCAACACTCTGCTTTGAGGTAACCACAACCAGGTCAACAAAATATTGTAGCGTTTCACTGGTCTCTTGAACGAACTCCTTAATTCCATGGGCAGATTCAGAACCATCCTCATTTGCAACCGACTGAGCAGCCATATCCCTTATAAGTGCATCAGCAGCGTTCTTCTGACGTGACATAAAATCCTGAAGCTCATGAAAGCTTCCATTCAGGTGGAGTACTGCATCAGCAATCACCTCCTGTATCTGTGCAAGTTCACTCTTGACCTGATCAAATTCGTGCATAAATGCACGTGTAGCACTTTCAATCACTTCGTCCAGGACTTTGTAATCATCTGCGGTAGATAGTTCTACTTTCTTTGCATCAGCGACCTGTATCGGTTTTAGTTTGAGTACGACCCAACCAACCAGCAACATGTTAATGATAGCTGCGACAGACAACAGGCTCGACCAGTCACTAACAATTGAGATAAACGTTAGTAA
>JAPHSO010000237.1 GCA_026193675.1 Gammaproteobacteria bacterium
CACCACGTGTTGGACGTAATCCTAAAACAGGTGAATCTGTATCGCTGGGCAAAAAGTATGTTCCTCACTTTAAACCGGGCAAAGAGCTACGCGAACGGGTTAATAGTAGCCTGGACTAAGCTTTTCACTATCAAGGCGCAACTTGTGGCGCATCCTAAGTTAAACTATCCACCAGTCGACAGATTGCAATCATGCAATTAAGTATCGACATCCTATTTTTTTTACTACCTGTAGCAGCACTTTCTGGCTGGATTATTGGTCGTAAAGGCAAATCAAAATCACTTGAACAGGCCTGTCGCGAGACGACCAGAACCTATGTCGAGGGTTTGAACTACCTTCTGTCTGATGAAGAAGATAAAGCGGTAGATCTTCTGCTGCAGCTATCACAAGACAGCAATGCATCGGCAGAGATTCACTTTGCACTGGCCAACCTCTATAAACGTCGAGGTGAGGTTGAGCGTGCGATTCGTATACACCAGCATCTTATTGCACAGCCGACACTAGATCGTGTGCTGCATAATCGGGCTCTCTATGAACTGGGACTCGACTATCTGAAAGCGGGGCTGTTTGACCGTGCAGAAACCCTGTTTATTGAGCTCAGAAATGATCGACAGCTTGGAGAGCTATCTAGCCACCAACTGCTGGTGATCTATCGTCAGGAAAAAGAGTGGGAGAAGGCGGCGACAATCTGTGCACAACTGGTCAAAGCCGATCCCGATCTTAAAATCGAACTGGCTCACTACTATTGTGAAATGGCCGAAAAAGCGCTCAGTCAAAATGAGAACAAGTTGACCAAACGGCTGACAAAACAGGCGCTGGCTGCCGATCCAAAATGTACACGGGCAACCCTTATCGAAGGGGAGCTGTTCTATCGTCAGGATCAACAAAAGCAGGCAATTAAGACCTATAAAAGTGTTGAGGAGCAAGATCCGGAGTTTCTACCTCAGGTGCTGCCCATTATCGTCAACGCATATCTGGAGATGGATAACCATCAAGAGTTGATGGGGTATGTTGATAAATTATTGCGCCAATATCCCAATATTTCACTTGCTTCAGCTATCTACAAAACTGAGTTTCCCCAGGATCTAAGAGATAGGGTTCGCACAATGTTGACCCGATACCTTCTTAGTAACCCCTCAATATTGACCATCAAGTACCTGATTGAGGAGAAGAGGGGGGATAGTGAAGGGACTCTGACCAATATTAAGGGCGTTGTTGATAAGCTATGGCAGAGCGATGAGTCGCATGTCTGTACAAAGTGTGGCTTCCTCTCTAAAACCTTCTACTGGAACTGTCCCAGCTGTAAGAGCTGGTCAACCATGAAGATCGATAACCATTTAATAAAATCTAACGATACACATCTTTTAGGAAAGCTAAATTCATGAAATCCTCCTCTCCAATCATTGTTGCACTCGACTTCCCATCAAAGAAACAGGCTTTAGAGCTTGTTGAAAAGCTCGAGCCCAACCGTTGTCGTCTTAAGGTGGGTAAAGAGATATTTACACGAGAGGGGCCACAACTTGTAGAAGAGCTACAGAAGCGTGGTTTTGATGTGTTCCTTGATCTGAAATACCATGATATTCCCAATACCGTTGCAGCGGCCTGTAGAGCCGCCGCTGACCTGGGTGTGTGGATGGTTAATGTGCATGCTCTGGGTGGGCAAAAGATGATGGAGACTGCTGCTGAGGCATTGAGCTCGTATGAACAACGTCCACAGCTGATTGCAGTAACAATCCTTACCAGCATGGGCTCTGAGGACCTGATCAAAATTGGGCTGCCTGAAAGCGCTGAGGCCAATGTTCTTAGCCTGGCCAAGCTGGCCGAACAGTCAGGAATGGATGGCGTTGTCTGCTCACCTAAAGAGGTCACCGCACTTCGTGCTAGCCGTGGTGCCGACTTCCAACTGGTCACTCCTGGTATTCGACCTGAGTGGGCCGCTAAGGGTGACCAAAACAGGATTACCACACCTGCACAGGCGATTGAGATGGGGAGTAACTACCTGGTTATTGGGCGTCCAATAACCGGCGCTGATAACCCGATGGATGCACTTGCTAAAATTGAACAGGAACTTGCAAGTTAATCCATAGAATTAATTGCTATAGCCCCTCTGATGGTATAACCTCTCGCACCTTAAAATTGTGCTTAATTTAGTGATAAATGGTGCATTTTAGGAGAGGTGTCCGAGTGGCTGAAGGAGCACGCCTGGAAAGTGTGTATACGGCAACGTATCGGGGGTTCGAATCCCCCTCTCTCCGCCAAATTGTCGTTGACAATAATCGTGCAAATCACCATAATGCACCTCCTTCGCGCCCGTAGCTCAGCTGGATAGAGTACCTGGCTACGAACCAGGCGGTCACACGTTCGAATCGTGTCGGGCGCGCCATA
>JAPHSO010000278.1 GCA_026193675.1 Gammaproteobacteria bacterium
ATAGAAATTATAGCTGGCGCAGAGGAGGCACGGATGATCTACCTTGGTGTCTCGCACTCATTACCTAGCACCGGTTTGAAAAATCTGGTTGTAGACATCGGTGGTGGAAGTACCGAAATCATTGTTGGGCAGAGCTTTGAGCCTCAGCGGATGGAGAGCCTCTATATGGGGTGTGTCAGCTTCAGTAAACGATTTTTTGAAGATGGAGAGATCACTCCTCAACGGGTTGAGGCGGCCCGCATGGCTGCACACCTCGAGTTACAGCCTTATGCTGTTAAATATCGTCGAGGAAATTGGGATCTAGCAGTGGGAGCTTCTGGAACCATCAAATCTGTAAGAGAGATTGTTCAGACTAACGGCTGGTCTGATGAGGGGATCTGTTACAAGGGACTTAAAAAACTTGTAAAACAGCTTACCGAAGCCGGTTCAATCAACAATATTGATATCGCGGGACTTAATCCTGAACGTAAAGCAGTAATTGTTGGTGGTGCTATCGTGCTTATGGCAATCTTCGAAGCGCTAGATATTGATGTGATGAGGGTGTCTGATTGGGCGCTTAGAGAGGGTGTTATCTATGACATGCTGGGCCGTGACCAGCAGGAAAATGTCAGGGATAGAACCATCTCTTCGCTCTCCCAGCGATACCACATTGATCAGGAGCAGGCTGAGCGTGTTGCCGAGAGTTCCAAACTGATTTTCAAGCAGGTCAAAGAGAGCTGGAAGCTATCTAAAGCGCGCTCGAGATCACTGCTTGAATGGAGCTCAAATTTGCATGAAATTGGACTCGATATTGCTCACAGTCAGTACCACAAGCATGGTAGTTACCTGCTTGAGCACTCGGATCTTCCTGGATTTTCACGTCAGGACCAACAACTACTGGCGTTTCTGGTTCTTTCCCATCGTCGTAAGGTGCCGCTACAGCTGTTAAAGGGATTTCATAAGGCGCAACGGATAGAGATGAGTCGATTAATGGTGATTCTGCGATTGGCTGCCTTGATTCATCGCAGTCACCATCAGAGTGACTGTAAGCTGGATATCAGTGTCGATGGTGATGAGATAAATCTCAGTTTTGCCAAGGGCTGGCTTGATGAGCATCCGCTGACTCAGGTAGATCTCAAGCAAGAGGCAAAATATCTCTCAACAGCAGGTTTCTCACTACATTTTTCCTAAATTTCTTATGAAGAACATGAGTGGGCAGGGCTGGTAACTGCCCTATTAGCAGACTATGCTTCAGATATTTAATAGGCCCAGATCCAGGAAATATGAGGTACAGCGATAATCACCCTTTTGTGCAGCGGATTCATCGGGCTACTCTCTGCCTGATATCATTGATTCTGCTCATCCCGCTATGGGTGAATGCTGTTGAAAATGAGGTGTTCATTGGGGTTCTCGCCAAGCGAGGTGCGGAACATACGCTTCAGAAGTGGCAACCCACAGCCGATTATCTTAGAGCTGAGATTCCTCAATACCGTTTCACCATCAGGCCGCTCGATTTTGAGGAGATCTCTTCTGCGGTGGCCAATGATGAAATCGATTTTATTCTTGCCAACCCCTCCTTCTATGTCGGTTTAGAGGCCAAATATGGCGTCAGCAGGGTGGCGACACTGAGAAACCGTGTTGGAGAGACCATCACCTCGCAGTTTGGTGGCGTCATCTTTTGCCGATCTGATCGTGATGATCTGAATGTACCGTTAGATCTTAAAGGACATTCGCTGATGGCCGTTCAAGAGAACTCTTTAGGTGGTTTTCACATGGCATGGGGTGAGTTTCAGCGCTTCGGTCTAAATCCCTATGAGGATCTCAGTCGTATGGAGTTTGGCGGAACCCATGATGCGGTTGTCTATGCTGTTCTTAAAGGTGAGGTTGATGCGGGAACTGTACGTACTGACACCCTTGAGCGGATGGCGCAAGAGGGCAAGATCGAGATGTCAGAGATTAAACTGATCGACCAGCATGGGGATATGGGGATAGAAGATTTTCCCTTTGTGCACAGCACTCAGCTCTATCCAGAATGGCCGTTTGCCAGTCTTTCATCAACCCCATCTGAACTCGCCCAGACGGTGGCGGTCGCTCTGTTACGCATGGCTCCAGATAGTGAAGCGGCAATCGCCTCAAAAAGTGCAGGCTGGGGGGTACCACTCAACTACCAACCGGTACATGAGCTACTTAAAAATTTGCGGGTCGGTATCTACCAGGATTTTGGCAAGATCACCCCGTTGGATGTGCTGCGGCTCTATTGGTATTGGTTTGTTCTGGGGATTCTCGCTCTGATAGCGATGGGGACAGTCACGACTCATGTATTCAGATTGAACCGGCGATTGGAAAAGTCTCACCTTGATCTTCATGAGGCAAGAAATAATATGGAAGTGCGCGTTATACAGCGTACCCAGGAGCTTGTGAGAGCCAATATTGAGCTTCAGGAAATGATTGAGGAGCACCGGCAGACCCTGCAGAGTTTGCAGCGGACCAGTCGTGATAAGCGTCTTCTTCTCGATTCAGCCGGCGAGGGGATTTATGGTGTGGATAGCAGTGGTGGGGTGATCTTTGCAAACGCCTTCACCGTCAATCGTCTGGGCTGGGATGAAGAGGAGCTTATTGGTAAGGATATCCATGCCTTGACTCATCATACACGTGCCAATGGTGAAACCTATCCATATGAGGAGTGTCCGATTCACTCCTCACTTTCGCAGCAGAGCTCACACAGCATTATGGATGAACTATTTTGGTGTAAAGATGGTAGTAGCTTCCCCGTTGAGTACACGGTTACCCCCATTATTGAGGATGGTGAGCAGAAGGGGGCGGTGGTTGTCTTTAGAGATGTTAGTCAACGTAGGCAGACCGAAGAGGCATTGCGTCGAACTCAGAAGATGGATGCGCTGGGTAAACTAACAGGAGGAATTGCCCATGACTTTAACAACATGTTGGGAGTCATTCTGGGGTATTCAGAGCTCCTGCAGCATAAAGTTAAGGGTGATCCAAAACTGGAAAAATATGCGACTCAAATCCGGCGTGCAGGAGAGAGGGCAAAAGCGCTTACGGCAAAACTGCTCTCATTTTCCCGTAAAGAGAGCGCCAGTGCAGAGTTAACCAACATTAATGAACTGCTGTTTGATAGTAGTCACATGCTAGAGAAAACACTCACCGCACGGATTAAACTGATTCTCGAGCTGTCTGAAGATCTATGGCCTGTGTGGATAGATAAGTCGAGCCTGGAGGATGCCATTCTTAATATGAGCATCAATAGCATGCATGCAATCCCTGATAGCGGCAGGCTCACATTGAGCACTCAAAATATGCAGCTAAATCACTCTGACATGCATCACATGGATCTTGAAGCGGGAGACTATGTGCTGCTGACATTAACTGATACAGGTGTTGGTATGGATGGCGAGACCTTACACCGTATCTTTGATCCCTTTTTCACAACCAAGGGTGAAGGTGGAACCGGTTTGGGCATGAGTCAGGTCTATGGATTTGTGCAGCAGTCCAATGGCGGAATCAATATTGAATCCGAAGTGGGGCAGGGGACTCGAATCGAACTATATCTACCGCGCTATCACCAGACGGAAGATAGAGATGGCGCAGAGAATCTGGTCTCTCTAAATGAGATATCGTCAGGTTCAGAGCGGATATTGGTGGTTGATGATGAGTCTGCACTGCGCGAACTGACAGAGGAGATGCTGACCGAGCATGGTTATCGAGTGCTGAGCGCTGATAGCGGTAAGAGGGCTTTAGAGATCTTAAAGTCAGAACCGGTCGATCTACTGCTGAGCGATGTGATTATGCCCGAGATGGATGGCTATCAACTGGTGGAACAGGTTGAGCAACTCTATCCACATATAAAAATTCAGATGGCGAGTGGTTTTGGGGCAAAACGCCATGTTGGTAAATATGAACAGCTGCATCAGCAAAGACTCCAGAAACCATTCACCTCAGAGGTGCTGCTACAGAGAATCCGTGAACTGCTTGATGAACATAGAGGTATCCTGGAGGAGGAGATCCTCAAGCCGGTAGAGTGGTCAGATGAGGTGAGTACAGGTATTGAACCGGTTGATCAGGATCACCAGATTTTAGTTCAAATTATGAACCGCTGTATCAATGCAGTTGCTGAACAGGTGCAAGATGATGAACTTGCAACCATCATTGAAGAGCTGTTGGACTACGCCAGTTATCACTTCCGACGGGAGGAGGTGATTATGGCTGCATGCGATTTTCCGGGATTAGCGCGTCACCAGCAGGGACATCGGACGATGCTTGACGGGTTGATTCAACAGATCAACGAGTTCAATGCCGGGCGGTTGAGTGCTGTGTCACTTCTTCTGTTTCTGCGTAGCTGGTTTAGCAGTCACGTTATTAACCGGGAGCAAGATGGCGAGATCGCCACTCACTGTCAGAACAGGCAGGAAATTATCGAACAGGCGCTGGCCGCAGCGGGTCTTGATAGGCCATCAGTTAGCCGCTAGTTAGCTGTTAGATACCAGGGAATCCTCCTGAAGAGAGCCCGCCATCGGCTGATGGCAGGTGACTATCTAGTCAATCCCAACTGGCAAGGCTGCTGACAAGCTCCTGTTGGGCGATTGTGACACTCTCTGTATGGCACTTATTAGTGGCGGTATAGTGGCCATCAGGATTGAGAGTCCACGACTGGCAGTTATCACTTAGATAGAGCTCCAGATCCCCGATTATCTGTGTGCGGATGCTCTTATCTTCAATCGGGAAGCAGGACTCAACACGATGATGAAGGTTGCGTCCCATCCAGTCGGCACTGGAGCAATAGAGATCTGGAGTGCCGTTATTCTCAAAGTAGTAGACGCGAGTATGCTCAAGAAAACGACCGATGACGGAGATGACCCGAATATTCTCAGAGACACCCTTAACACCAGGGCGCAGGCAACAGATGCCACGAATAATGAGCTCAATTTTAACCCCCGCCTGAGATGCCTGATAAAGTGCCTTGATGACATCGGGCTCGACCAGTGAGTTCATCTTGGCGATGATTCGAGCAGGTTTTCCCGCCTGAGCATTCTTCGCTTCCTGCTCAATGCGCGAGATGATCCCCTTAAACAGAGTAAATGGTGACTGCAACATTTTATTTAGCTTTTTGCTGCGACCGAGACTGGTGAGCTGCAGGAATATTTGGTGAACATCCTGCGCCATCTTCTCATCACAGGTGAGCAATCCATAGTCGGTATAAAGACGTGCGGTACGAGCATGGTAGTTGCCGGTGCCCAGATGGATATAGTTGCGTAAATTTTCCCCCTCTCTGCGCACCACCTGGATCATCTTGGCGTGAGTTTTGTAACCAACAACACCGTAGACCACATGGGCTCCCGCCTCCTGTAGCTGGTGGGCCAGTGCTATATTGGCCTCCTCATCAAATCGGGCGCGCAGCTCTACCACCACCGTCACCTCTTTGCCGGCACGTGCCGCCTTGATGAGTGCTTTGATAATCGGAGATTCTAGCCCGGTGGTGCGATAGAGGGTCTGTTTGATCGATAACACCCCAGGGTCCGCTGCTGCCTGGCGCAGAAAGTCGATAACCGGACTAAACGAGTGGAAGGGGTGGTGCAGCAGAATATCGCCCTTACGGATCGCTGCAAAAGCCGAGTCATACCTTTTAAATCGCTGGGGGATTCCGGATGAAAATGTGGGAAATGTGAGCTCCTGGCGATCAACCATATCGGGCAGGGCCATCAGACGGTTGATATTGACAGGTCCCTGGCACTGATAGTGGTCGTCCTCGGTGAGCCCAAACTGAGCAAGCAGGAATTGACTAATCTCATCGGGGCAGTTATCGGCAGTTTCTAGCCGAGTTTCATCACCATAACGCCTTGAGGGGAGCTCCCCCTCCATCGCGCTCAATAGATCCTCAACCTCATCTTCATCAACAGTCAGATCACTGTTGCGGGTTACCCGGAACTGGTAACAGCCGGTCACCTTCATCCCGGGAAAGAAGTCGGCCATATGGGCGTGGATAATCGATGAGAGGAAAACGAAGTTCTGCCCACCACTCTCACCATCAGCCTCAAGTCTGATCAGGCGAGGGAGTGCCCGTGGTGCAGGCAGAATGGCCATCGTGCGGTCGCGGCCAAAGGCATCTTTTCCCTTTAGGGTGATAATAAAGTGGAGTGACTTGTTGAGAATCCGTGGAAATGGGTGCGAGGGATCGAGCCCAATGGGCGTGAGCATTGGCAGCAACTCCTTCTCGAAGAACTCCCGTACCCACTGCTGTTGCGCATCATTCCATTCGCTACGTTTTAGAAAGTGGATCCCCTCGGCCTGCAGCTCTGGGAGTAGTCTCTCATTGAGTAGTTGGTATTGATCATTAACCAGACGATGGGCGCGCTCGCTGATCTGGTTCAGCAGATCATGAATATTGATATTTTCCGGACCAAGATGAGGAGATTCAAACTCGATAATCTGTTTCAGTCCCGCCACCCGGATTTCAAAGAATTCATCTAGATTGGAGCTGGAGATACAGAGGTATTTGAGTCTCTCAAGCAGTGGCACATCTTCAATATTAACTTGCTGTA
>JAPHSO010000344.1 GCA_026193675.1 Gammaproteobacteria bacterium
AGTCGCTGCCGCCCTGGTCGGTCGCTCCATCCGTGCCCGTGATGAGGGCAATGGCCCTGAGGTCTACGGCAAGGCGCTCGATTATGCCGGACGCTTCACGCAGAAGGAGATGGGTATCATGCTGGTTTCAGACCTCCACCGTGCCGTGGGGCAGGAGCTCTTCAGCATCCCCGAGTTTTCGCCCTGGGCACAGGATGTTGCAAAAGTAATGTTGTATTAACCGCCCATATCGCCTCGCTATGACTTCATTGCTGCGTTCAAAAATGGTCATTTACACCTGTAAATCCAGGCTTAGGGGTCGGAGTCGATTGAGACTTACAGAGCTCGATTTTTTCCAGCAACTCAGCACAATAGACTCCGACCCCGGGCAATAGGGAATGACGGGCAGACATTATGAGTGAACAGATAGATACAAAACTGGCGGCCGCCCGAACCCGGTTGATCCTCGACAAGCCCTTTCTGGGGGCGCTGGTATTGCGCCTGCCGATGATTGCGGCCAACAGTAACTGGTGCAAGTCGGTGGCAACCGATGCTAAAGCCTTCTACTACAATCCAGAATATATCGATGATCTGACAGTGGAGCATGTGCAGTTTGTACTGGCTCACGAGGCGCTGCATTGTGCGCTGTCTCACTTTGCTCGCCGTCTGCACCGTGATAAACATCGTTGGGATCTCGCCTGTGACCTCGCCATCAATCCGCTATTGGTTGAAGATGGCCTGACCCCGGTTCCCGAAGCGCTGCTGTTTGACGCCTTTGAGGGGATGACCGCCGAGGAGATCTATCCGATGCTTGATGAGCATGAAGATCTCACCCCGCAGGATGAGCATGTCTACGACAAGGATGATCAGGATGGTGAAGGGGGAGAGACCGGTAATGCCCCCGGTCAGGGTGACAGTAAACCACAAGAGGGTGGCAAGGGAAGCCACAATCCAGAGGAGGATCAGAAAGAGGAGGGGGGTAGTGGTGCCGACAGGCCAGAACCGCTCTCAAAGGATGAACAGGAGCAGCTCTCGGTACAGTGGGCGCAACGTATGGCCGGTGCCGCCCAAACGGCGATGCAGGCCGGTAAGTTGAGTGGATCACTGGCGCGGATGATCGACCATCTGCTGCAACCACAGCTCCCATGGCGTATGTTGCTGGCCCGTTACATGACCGCCACTGCCCGTGATGACTACAACTATGCCCGTCCCTCACGCCGCGAAGGGAGTGCGATTATGCCCTCGCTCAAGAGCCATGAGCTCAAGGTGGTGGTGGCGCTCGATACCAGTGGTTCGGTCACCGATAACGAGATGCGTCAGTTCCTCTCTGAGATCAATGCCATCAAGGCCCAGGCCCATGCAAAGATCACCCTGATCGCCTGTGATGCTAAAGTGGATGAGGCGGGCCCATGGGTTTATGAGCCGTGGGAAGATTTCACCCTGCCGCAGGAGTTCCCAGGCGGTGGCGGTACCGATTTCCGTCCCGCCTTTGAGTGGACAGAGGGCCAGTCGCCACAACCTGACCTGATGCTCTACTTCACCGATGCGCAGGGAAACTTCCCTGAGACAGAGCCACCTTATCCGGTGATTTGGCTCGTCAAAGGCAAGCAGAAGGTGCCCTGGGGCCAGAGAATCCAGCTCAATTGAGCGATTCTATTAATCAAGGGTCGGAGTCGATTGGGTTGAGATTGTGGCAATGTGAGAGAGCATTGGTCACAATCGACTCCGACCCTGAGCCAAATTTTTGGAGAGAAGTTTGCAGTTAAGTAGTGAAGATAGCCTGCGCCTCAATGTACTGATCACCCAGGCCGAGGCGATCCGTATCGATGAAAACGAGATGATCGTCTATGGCCTGATGGGCGATCAGGAGATGCGGGTGGCGCTCAATCCCACCATGCGTGCCGATAAATATATTACCCAGGTGCGTGAACTGCTCGCCTCGGTGGTGCTCGACTCTCCAGGTGGATACCCAATCTTTTTACGTCGCTGGACCCGCATGGGGCAGATCGACTCTGATCAACTTGAACGCCTGCTACGGATCGGCGAGCCGGAGGCGGTGATGGCGGTGGTTGGCGCACCCGGACTCACCAACGAGCTGGCGCGTCGCGCCTGGTGGATCGCCCCCTATTCAGAATATGCCCGACAGATGCTGGAAAATCCGACCATTGTTGCGAGCGAGATGGGGCCGGTTCTGGCAGAACATCTGGTCGAACATCTGCCATTTGAGACCGAACATAGCGATATGCTGCACACCGTACGTCTGGTGCTGCAGCCTGGACTGATTAATGATGAACAGCGCCAGAGACTGTGGGACAGAGGACAATCAAAATCGACCTATCGTGTCGGCTTTCTGGTGACCCTACCCGAAGGTCTACTGGAGTCAGATGAGGCCCGTAACGACTTTACCGATATCTCTGTAAAGCTGCAGCCTCTGATCGAGGCGGGTAATCCCTATGCCAGGCAACTGATTAAAATGCTCAGTAGCGATGGGCAGACCTTCTGCCGCGTGGTCAGTGAGTCGATGCACAGGCCTGCAGATCAGAATGTGGTGTCTGCACTTTTCGATGCCATTGGTGCCCATTTTGGATCACTGAGGATCCATAACAAGCAGCTACGAACCGTTGAAGAGATCGATGCAGTGGTGGAGGGGATGATCGCTCAACCCGCAGAGGCGTTAAAGAATCTACTGGATGCAGCCCCTGAGCTGGAGCCCGAGGTGCGAGCCATGCTCTTTCTGGCCCACTTTGATGAATCGGTGGTACTACCGATATTTAGTATGAGTGATGCTGTCGGCACAGTAATGCGTAAAAAGATTAGCCATGTCAGCGAACCGATGTTGCTCCACATCAACCGATTGCTGGGGCTCGATGCCCAGGTCGCCACCAGTGGCCGATCGCGTCGTCGTTCCAGATCACGCGATTAGATCACTGCGCAAGTTGCGCAGGTTATTGATCGGTTCTCGGTTTGTGGATCTCCTAAAATGTTTCGAAACCATCAATCCAGGCAGGTAACGCCTTGTGGCGGGAACGATCCAATCTGCCTAGTGCCTGTGCACAACGCTGCATTCGCTCTTCCGAAAGAGTCCGATCCATCCACCAGCCACCCGTCTCCACCTCATCGGTGACTGCCACGATACTTAAGTTATTGTACTCTGCCCAGCGTTGAGCCAATGGCTCCGCCGTAACAGCAGCATAGACATCACTGTGTAAAAGCATAC
>JAPHSO010000383.1 GCA_026193675.1 Gammaproteobacteria bacterium
GAACATCTATAAGAGAACCACACTTGCGGCAGCACAGTACGTGTATGCTCCCGAGAAATCAGAGGCGTTGGCCAGAATGATAGGCAAATTTAAAGGAACATCTCAACGTGTGGTTGTGTAGTCATCTAACAAGTAAATTAACGCGGAGGCAAATTTCGCTACCGCTCAATTTCCCCCGGTTATTTAGACGTTGAAAGTCTGCTCCTAGCCTGACAGCAGACACTTTTGAAGAAATCCATTACTTCAGCTTTGGTCGCATAGTGGAAGCATCTAATCTCTAACTGTTGAGTTCGTTTTTGGTTATGAATGGGTATAAGTCTCTTTAAAGAATATCCTTTAATAAAAACTGTTAACCACAACATGGATCAGATGAGCTACTTTCACTCTCTCCAATACCCTGATCTTTCATCCAACGCTCAATCTCTGTAGTGCAGCAAACGCCACGGGGATTGCTCTTGTCGCAGAAGCAGGGTTTGTCGGCCATTTTCTGCTCGATCTGTTCGATAACCGAACTCTCTCCTGATCTTTGATACTCATCTATCACATCACCCTTGGTGATTTTATAGCAATAGCAGAGTGGGGTTTCAGGAGATGTCGATTTGCATGTGACCGGATTGATTAACTGTTCCGTGGTAAAGGACTGCTTGCCATCTTCACTAAAGTAGACGGTATTGCAGTCAGCTGTTTCACAGAAGTAGTAGTGGTTGGCTGTTGCTATCTCTTCCCGAAACTCACGCTTGAGGGTGTGTCGCGGGGTGATATTATCGATCTGGATTCCCCGTTTTGCACAAGCGGGGCAGCTTGCGGTAGAGATGGTTGTTGATGGTGCACAACAACTGCTCATATCAGGTAGTTGACCTTGTCGGGTTTTTGAAATTCATGGCAGTGACACTCATGTGTGATGGCCAATGGGGTGTCTATTCTTAGAGCCGTCAGAGAGCCTCCCCAGAGACAGCCGGTATCTATGGCGTAAATATTCTCTTCATAGTGACCCTGCAGGGTGGACCAGTGTCCAAAAATGATGGGATGTTTTCTACTTTTTCGACCGGGAATCTGGAACCAGGGCAGATACTCTTCTGTTGCGGAACCGAGTCCTCCCTTCATCTTCAGGTTGAGCTTTCCTCTGGCGGTACAGAAACGGATTCGGGTAAAGCAGTTCACAATAAAGCGGATTCGCTCCCACCCCTCTAAATTTTTTGACCAACGATTGGGCTTGTCGCCATACATATTGGTAAAGAATTCATCAAGCCGGTTGCTGGTGAGTACCGCTTCGACTTCGGCGGCATACTTGAGGGCCTTCTTGATGCTCCACTGAGGTGGTAGGCCCGCATGGACAAGGGCATATCCGAGATCGGCATCATGGTGCATCAGTGGCTGTTGAGATAACCACTCAAGTAGATCATCACAATCTGCAGCATTGAGAATAGGAGCAAGGCTATCATTCTCTTTGGCGTTACGTTGAAATCCTCTCCATAGCGCCAATAGATGGAGGTCGTGATTGCCCAAAACGGTGGTGGCGCTCTCTCCTAATCCCTTTACAAAACGCAGCACCTCTAACGATTTTGGGCCACGATTAACCAGATCGCCGGCAAACCAGAGGTGATCGGTTTCAGGATTGAAGTCTATCTGTTTAAGGAGCTGTTGTAGCTCGTCAAAACAGCCCTGAATATCACCGATTGCATAGGTCGCCATGGTTTATCAGCAGCTCAGTGACGATTGTGGTTAAAGCTTAGTGGAGCTGATCGGGCTTGATCAGAGCGAACATAGGAATTGAGGCCTCAAACTCATCACCACTATCGGTCATCATTTGATAGCTCCCCTCCATTGTACCGGTTGGTGTGTCGAGCATTGCGCCACTGGAGTATTGATAACTCTCACCCGGTTTCAGATAGGGGAATTCTCCCACAACCCCTTCGCCAATCACCTCTTCAACCTGGTCATTACCATCGGTGATGAGCCAGCGACGAGTTCTTAGCTGTGCGGCAACCTGACCACTGTTGGTTAGGGTAATGGTATAGCTAAAGGCAAATTGGTTATTACTGGGATCAGACTGTTTCTCAAGGTAGTGGCTCTCTGCGCCTACCGTGATCTCTCTCTCGTTACTCACCAGCGGCCTCTTGTGCATTTTTCTGAATTATCTTGATGGCGGCATCGACCGCCTGAATCACATTGTCCCTCATCTTATCCCGCTCCGCTGAGGTGAGGAAAAATGCCATATCGACCTCATGACGGATATAGCGTGCAGGGACATTGTTGAGGGCCAGACAGGCGATATCTTCCAGGAGTTCCTCATCGGTAATCTTTGCCTTGGGGGCGGCCTCTTCCATCAAATAGTTGATAACAAGGTGCTCGTAGTAGTTACGTATGGCATCAAAATTCATGTGCGAACTCTCCGTTTGTCTGTATGGGTCAGCTTATGGTTTTATGGACTATACATCAACCATTTGGGTGTTAAGGATTACGCAATCTCCAGGTGGGCGTTCCATTGCTGTCGATCAGATGGTGACCAATCAACCAACTGCGTGCATCCTCGGCATCCTGTTCAAACCAGGCTTTGGCTGAGCCGAGTCGAAAGGTGTAACCCCAACAATCCATGTCCCGGAAAATTCGCTCTGAACCTAGCTGCTGAATATAGCCAGCCAGGGTGATCTCCATATAATTGACTCCGTTCTCTTCATCATAGTCCCCGCCAGCGTTGGTATGCAGGTTCGCTCTGCGTTCAGCATCCATGCAGATGAGGTGACACGACTCGTGAAGCGCTGAGTGGACCGGGGTGTCGCCACGGATATAGAGCGTGGTTGCGATAATTCCCGCTTCGGGATCGCCAAACCAGCTACCGGGAATGGGCTCATCATCTGCAACTTCAGTGATAGAAATGCCGAATCTAGCCAGTAGCTCCCTGAGCTGACTGAGTTCAATCTCTCGACAGAGTAGAACGCTACAGCTCATGGTCTAGATTTGGTTGCTGATCTGATTACTGATTTGGGCATATTGCTCAATAGTGATCTGCTCAGGGCGTTGTGTCGGGTCGATTCCAAGCTCGATCAATTGCTCTGCGCTGATCAGTTTTTTGAGCGTATTACGCAGCGTTTTACGCCGTTGCGAGAAGGCCTGACGAACCACATCCTCAAACTGCTTGAGATCCTTTACCTCGACTGAGGGGTGGAGGTGGGGGGTCAGCCGGATAATGGCGGAGTGGACCTTGGGCGGAGGATTAAATGCCTCTGGTGATACGTGGAATAGGTTTTCGGCCTTGCAGTAGTACTGGGCCATGATGGAGAGGCGTCCATAGCTTTTATTTCCAGGAGCTGCAGCGATGCGCTCGACCACCTCCTGCTGCAGCATAAAGTGCATATCCTCAATACACGCTCTCTGTTCAAAGAGTCGAAACAGGATAGGGGTTGAGATGTTGTAGGGGAGATTGCCAATAATGCGCAGCTTTTCTCCATCACCGGCGAGTGAGCAGAAATCGAACTTCAGGGCGTCGGTATTGTGTAGCTTGAGCTGATCTCCAAAACGAGCTGTTAACGGTTCAATCAGATCCCGATCAAGCTCTACCGCATTGATCTGTCCGGCACCTTCAATCAGATATTGAGTGAGAGCTCCGAGTCCGGGACCAATTTCAACGATCTGGTCGGTCGGTTTGGGCCGGATGGCATGATCAATCTTTTGGAGTACGCCCTGATCGTGCAGAAAATTTTGTCCAAACCTTTTCCTGGGCCTGTGAGTTACGGGTGCAGCCATATTTTTATCATCTATTTCAGTTGGTTATCAAATATTGAGTTGGACCTGCCCACGCAAATCAGATCGATAGAACTATTGAGGGTGAGATTATAGCTCTCATCGCCTGTTGCAGCTTAATAAATGAGAGGTTGGTTTGTGGGTATCAATGATACCACTTGATGCAATTTATGAATCATTAACGACGTTTTTATTGAGTCGTTAGCGGAGGAATATAAGGTGGATCTATAAGCAAGATTCAGGGAATCTATAAGGCCTAAAATAATCATTTATATGCCTTGACGGTACATAAGTGCAGACTAAGATTAGTGATTAACGTCGAATATTTGAGTGAGAAAGGCAATTGGAATTTAAAAGTATTAACCAGATCGAAAAGGCAACTGAGACCAGTCGAAAAGAGCTATTCCGTATCGGAACGGCCATGCTGTTTATCGTAGGTATTATGTTGTTTACCAGCCAGCATGGCTCAGGTACTCCTGACCATATCATGCTGGTCATCGCAGGTATGATCGGCGGTTACATGGCGATGAATATTGGTGCTAATGATGTCGCCAATAATGTTGGACCTGCCGTCGGCTCAAAAGCACTCACGTTAACGGGCGCAATCA
>JAPHSO010000276.1 GCA_026193675.1 Gammaproteobacteria bacterium
AGGGTATTGAGCCATCGTCATGCAGACGAATGATCGAGCCGGCATGGTCACTGAGATCCTGAGCACGAGGTCGGTCACCCCGCTCACCGGCGCTGATGTAGAGGAGACCTTTCCGATCAAATAGCAGTCGTGAACCGAAGTGGCGCCCCCCACTGCTTTTTCTGGCGACTCGAAAGATTGGTTCGATATCAACCAGACGCATCTTGCTCAGACGACCCCGAATCACCTCAACACCAAGACCGCCATCCCCCGCCGCACTGAATGAGAGGTAGATCCAGCCGTTGTCTTTATAGTCGGGATGGAGGGCCACATCGAGTAGGCCACCCTGCCCCTCCTCAGTGATTGCTGGCAATCCCGCTATCGGTTGCGGATGGAGTTTGTCATGATCAACAAGGCGGAGCTGACCAGGCCGTTCGGTGACAAGCATTTGGCCATTGGGAAGAAAGGCGATACCCCAGGGGTGATCTAAACCCTCCACAAGCGTGGTGATCGAGAAATCATCTCCTTCGTCAGCAACAATGGCTTGTGAACAGAAAAGGAGTAACAGAGTGATTGTTGCTATTTTGATCCTTGCCATGATGGGTACTCTTTGAATAGACAGTTGAAGATTACACCGAGAGGTTGTGCCACTGAAATCTTTCAAACAGTTGGACAAACTCTGATGGTAGAGGTGCCTCAATGATCAGCTGCTCTCCGCTATCTGGGTGTGGTAATGATAGTCGTCGGGCGTGGAGCAACAACCGGTGGCAGTCAAACGCTTCACGAAATAGCCGGTTATGACGTCCCTCACCATGGCTGGTATCCCCGATCAGTGGATGAAAGATGTGGTGAAAGTGCTTGCGAATCTGGCGCATCCGCCCGGTCAACGGCTTTACCCGTACCAGTGAATAGCGTGCGCTGTTGTAGCGGCCGATGGGGATCGGCAACTCCACCGTGGCGAGGCGCTCATAATCGGTGACAGCATTCTGAGCCGGCTTGTGGGGCTCCTCCTGCAGTGCATAGTCAATATGGCCTGACTCATCAGTGTAGCCGCGCACAATCGCCAGATAGTCCTTGGTCACTGTGCGCTCCTCAAACAGCCCACACATCACCCGTGCTGCCTCACTCGACAGGGCAAACAGAATGACACCGGATGTGGGCCGATCAAGTCTGTGAATGGGGTAGACCCACTGACCGATCTGATCACGCAGTGTCTGCAGTAGAAACTCCTCTTCCTGACTCGCAATGGGACTACGGTGCACCAACATACCGGCAGGCTTGTCGACAGCGATATAGTTGTCATCGCGATAGAGGACGGTGAGTTGAAGGCTCATTGAGATTCGTTATTGAAGTGGTATCGGAACATGAGATTATCATGAAAGTCTTGAGTTAAACGGCGGGATATCTGAAACGGGAAAAAGAGATAGAAATATTCCAGTTAAGATTTGACAGCCATCTTTTGCTGATATAGTTTGTATATACATTAAATATACAGTTTCCTGTGGCGCGATGATGCGGTATGTCTGAGAAAAAAAAGAGGAACAAAAAAGATAGCCAGCTTCTGATCCGGATCAACGGTGAGGAGCGCGATCGATTTGTCGATTTGTGTGATGAGCTAGATACCAGTGCCGCGCGTGAGATCAGGCGCTTTATCCGTGAGTATCTGCAACAGAGTGAAAATGGATAACACCCCATTCGAGTTGTGCGATCTGTCTGTATAGGTCGTTCAGACGAACCACTACATGGCAGCATGTAGTTTATTAGGATAGGTGACTCATGATGAGTTCTGACTAGGTGGCCTATCAATTTAAAATAGAAAGGAGACAGAAACTATGGCTACAAAAAAAGTTAAGACGCTGAAAAAAGAGGTTAAAGCTCGTAAGAGCAAGATCGCAACGCAAGAGAAGAAGCTTAAGAAGGCGAAAAAGGCTCTAAAGAAAGCGTCGAAATAGTCAAAGGGAGGGCGGTCTATGGCCGCCTCTCCTTAACGCTCGTCGAGACACTCTCGACTACCCACCTCAAAATCACGACAGAGCTGCGATCGCTTTGAATAAATAGTGCAACGCATTGTTGAGCGATCCACCGCAGCACACCAGCCATCATCAAGACGGCGCATCACCTGACCACCCCAATCACTCACATCAGTGAGTTCATCCGGCACATCGTTGTCCCCAATAAGCAGAACCTGCAGACGACAACAGGCGGCATCACAGCTTTCGCAGGTGATAGCGGGATTCGGTGGTGTGGTGACAGGTATGAGAGGCATGGGATAAGCGAACGATGTAATGGTGAGCATAGAGGGTATCACGGAAGCTCCCGAGCAATGCGGCTACCTCAGGTATAAAGTGCAAAGTGGGAGCCCATAATATTTTAATGGGCAAACTGAACGATTTTCTTTGACAGAGTTTATCGACTGTATTATTTAGTAAAAAAATATTCTTTATTCCATTTTTTTAGCGGGTAATAAGGCGTGGCTAAAGGCAAACTTCAATATAAATATCTCAATGCTGGGGACAAGAGCACAGCGGTGGTGCTGGATGCCAGTATTGATACTTGCAATGAGCAAACCATCTATCTCTATCACCAGCAGCGTGGTGAAATTGTCGAGTTTCGTCGCGACATTGTTGAGCCAAAACTTCGTGAGTTGAGTGGCGATGAGGTCGGGATGAAAAAGGAGTTGGAGAAGGGATACAAAGAGGCGCGTAGTGGATTCAAACCGCGAGGGGAGGGTGCTCTCAATATCTCCAGCCAGAGTCAGCCTGTAGAGGCGACCGTAAAGCAGCCCGAGGAGCTAGAGTTAGAGACCGTAGATGACTTTGATGACGATTTTGACGATTGATCCGCTTGAGGGGGTTTACTGAGCTAAATATTGCACAATGAGGTGAAAGGTTCGGCCATACCATGAAGCGACAGGCTACCTGTATGACCGAACTTTTTTATACCAGCTATTTCAGGTGCCGGTTAAAAAAGGCCAGAGTGCGTGACCATGCCAAGGTGGCAGCCTCCTCATTGTAGCGGGCGGTTGAGTCGTTATGAAATCCGTGATTAACACCGGGATAGATGTGGGCGCGATAGTTGATCCCATTCCCCTTTAGGCTCGCCTCATAGCCGGGCCATTTGGAGTTGACCCGCTTATCCATCTCTGCAAATTGTAACAGCAGTGGAGCCTTGATCTGACCGATAATAGACTCGTGTGGAGGTGTCCCATAAAAGGGGACAGCCGCATCGACCATCTCAGGTAGTGTTGCCGCCAGCATGTTGGTGATATAACCGCCAAAGCAGAAACCGACCACGCCCAATTTGTCGCTCCCTTTTTCATACCCCTTTAGGAAACGGGCAGCGGCGATAAAATCATGCTCAATCTTGGCGCGCTCAAGCGATTTCTGCATGGCACGTCCCTCATCATCATTGCCAGGGTAGCCGCCAACAGGGTGGAGTGCGTCGGGGGCAAGGGCGATAAAGCCGGCCTTAGCCAGACGACGAGCGACATCCTTGATGTAGGGATTGAGTCCACGGTTTTCATGCACCACTAAAACCTTGGGAGTGGTCTCATCAGCTGTTGAAGGGGTCACCAGATAGCCTCGGCCGGTGCCGTGTCCTTCAGGTGATTCAAAATCTATATAACTTGCCTTGAGGTCAGGATCATTAAAAGAGACCTTTTCGGCCAAAGCGTAGTTGGGTATCAGGGCTGCAGAGATCACATTGGCAGATAGACCGACAACAGCGAGGCCGGCCAGTCGAGAGAGAAAGGTTCGTCTGTCGATAAAGCCATGGGCATATTCGTCATACCAGTCGAAGGCCTCTTGGGGGATATTGATCTGATTGATGGTTTGCATTGGCTAACTCCGGGTAAAATTTACTAAGCAGATAGTGGCCATGTATGGGCTGATATGACAATGAACTGTTTTGCCAAATCAAATTGAGTCACTACCTGTTGGCGAGATAATCACGTTCAATTGTGAGGTCTGGGGTAAGGCTGATAATTCGTAACCGGTCTTTGGAATAGAGAGCAATTCTTTCAGTGTCACCTGCTAGGAATAGTCCATGTTCAAGTACTTTTCCACTTGGATTTTGTATGACAGAGATGCAATTGCTCCAGCCAGTAGATTGTTTTTGGCAACCACTCTTAATGTAACTGTTAATTTTATCGCGACCCAGTGTTTGTCCGGCTGAAAGGGAATGCAGGGGAATTCCAACCCAAAGGATTGTGATAAGCATAAAAATATAGAGCCATTTACTAATATGCCAGCTCATGACCGATGTGCCATGCGCTGCACGAATTACATCAGTATTGTTAATTTTTAATTTATGCTGAAGACTTTTGGATAATTTATTTATGGATAATAGAATTGATCTTTCATTATTTAAAACTTTCACAATGATCCATGCGAAAATAAAAAGTGCCAGAATGCCAACCAATATTAACTTGGGATTATCTAAAAGGAACCGAAATAGTCCGATAATTGGCACTCCTACATGTCCCCATAAATAGATGAATGTGGATTCAAAAACCTCGGTGACGGATGGAGGGAAAGTACCTCGCTGCAACCCGAATGAGTTGGCAAAACCTAGTTCGTAATAGAATCCAATTATATAGGCTGCAGGAGATAGCAGCGCGCTCAGTGTCGTCAGAATAAGTAAATATTCCTTTGATTTGTTGATTTCAAACATCCTGTTCTTCCTGGAAAATTATTTGGTTGTATCTGTCTTAGCCATCACATCCAAAACATTGGGAACCAGGCGCTCTGAAAATCCAGCAATAAAAGCCCAAACAACCGCCTTGGCAGCATCTGCATTTGTGGCAGGTGCGAGGCTTGTCAGCATGTTCTGAAAACTGGTGTAGTCCATATTGGGGGCCCTGAATTCCGGGAATAGATGTCCAGTAATAATTCCCGAAGCAAGAAAACCATGAAACACAAGTGCCAACATACCGGCCACCAATGGAGAGATGTAGGCCTGAATGATGGGGATCTGATATGCCCCCTGATATTCATTCAAGCCATTACTACCTCTTACTCTCAGGTAGGTACTGATCACGCCGCCACCCATGCCGGCAATCACAATCAATGGAAGTAGAGAAGATTTCTGAAAAAAGAAGATGACGATAAAGGCAAAGATGACAATCAAAGTGGTGATGTATACGTGTGTATGAGGGTCATCAATAACACGATGTTGTTGTGAATTTTCCATAAATCTACCTCTCCAGTTTTTTCAGAAACTGATCAATTTCTGCAGTTAATATATTAAAGTGTGGATTGAATGTGATCCGCCTTATAACGGGTTCTTTAAAAGGATTATCGTCAGGATTAACAGTCGGCCTGATCTGCTCGCCATAACAGATGATGTTCTTTTTACAGCTTTCTTCATTAATCGTACTCTCAAGACACAGTCTTTGATTGGCTCCTGCATAGAGGCAATTTTTATAGTCACCATCTTTTCCATAATGGCAGTTGTCACTATTAACAACCAAGCCGATGTGTGATAGCGATTTTATTCCCTCTTTTTCAATCGCACTAGATATCGTGCTGCATGTGTCGCTCTTATTATTCAGGTTATAACGGTCACACAATTTATCGGCCTTACTGCTGTCGGCCGCAAAAATCAGCATTTTGTTGGGGCCCTTTGCTCGAATCGTCTTTACAGTGTGTCGGGCATCAATGGTCTTATCCTCAAGGCTTACAGCAACAAAGAGTGGTTTGGTAAAACCATCCTTCAAATAACGCTGAACGTTATGGCCCAATTTGTAGGTTTCAGAACCGGCCATATGTGACAGTGATTCATATTTAGCATAATCGTACTCATTGAAGACTTTAAAGAATTCTCCTTCAAATGTACTCATACCCAGTGAGCCATAGGCAAGTTTGCTTGTAGGTGCCAGCGCGGGAGCAAAAACAAATGCCGCTTTTATCTCTTTATAGTTTGCAGCCGCATGCAGGCTAAGTGCCCCTCCGAGAGAGTAACCACCAATATAGAGTGTGGGAACTTCAGCACTAGCCGCCTTTACAACATGGCCGACCTCACTCTTCCACTGATCTCTTGAGATGGTGTTTAAATCACCTGGGCGTGTCCCGTGTCCCGTCAACAGAACATCGTAAACAGAAAAGCAGCGAGACTTAAAGTGATCTGCTAAATCACGCATGATAAAAGGTGTATCGAAAAGTCCGTGTATCAGAATGATGCCTTGCCTATTGTTAAGATCACAATTGCCGGCATCAGGCTCGTGGCGTTTGGGGGAAATTGCTTCAATCTGCTCAGCTCGCTGCTTAGCTGTTACCCATTCAGGAAAATGTTTTTCACTCTGAAGAATCTCAAGTTTGTACTCCCTGTAAGCATCATAGCCAGGATCCCTGGGGGCAATAAATGTAGAGTTCTTGCCCGAGCTTTTCCAGGGGTTAGAGCACCCTTCACAAACGGAGGGTATGTTTGAACATCCGGTAGCCGTTATTAAAAAAGTGATAAACGCTAGAGTAGTAGCTGGTTTAAACATGACCCATCCCTGGTTAATTTTGAGCTGTTATTGGGAGATAAGGATATAACGATTAATGGAACAAATCGATTATTGGTTTACCCAAATAGGCTCTACCAATTCATATTCATTTGGAACAGCTACTTACTTATGGATACCATAAGCAATAACCAACTTGATTAGTAGGGGATTAGTGTATATCCTCCCCTTCGACTTTTTAATCCTTACTGGGGATGAGCGAATAGCGACTCACCCGCAGTGAAACAATATTAATATTAACGCCGCTTGCGCGGTACCAGGAGTAGTAACATGGCTGATATCACCCTTAAAGGTAATGCAATTCACACCAATGGCGACCTGCCTGCTGTCGGCAG
>JAPHSO010000343.1 GCA_026193675.1 Gammaproteobacteria bacterium
CAGCAAAGATACTCACCTCAGGCAGGGCTCTCTTTAGCTCTCTCTGTAGATATTCACCAAGCTCTGAAAGTCTCTCAATACGTGACTCAAGCTCACTATTGAGCAGTTCTGCCGCCTTACCAAAACCGACAATTCCCGGCATATTTTCGGTACCACAGCGAAATCCCTGTTCCTGACCTCCACCTTGAATCTGCCCCTTCAGAATCAGACTCTTAGAGAAGATCAAAGCACCAACACCTTTGGGGCCATAAATCTTGTGGGCAGAGATGGTTAACAGATCAACACCCATTTTACTGAAATCGACAATGCCCTTACCGACCAGCTGCACCGCATCACAGTGAAACAGTGCGCTGTACCTCTTGCAGAGTCCGGCAACCGCTTCAATATTCTGAATCACGCCAGTCTCATTGTTGGCAGCCATAACAGAGACCAACTTCAATCCCTGCTGTAATTCTAACTCTAGCCGGCTCAAATCGACTTGACCTGTGTCATCAACCGGGATAACTATCTGTTGCCAACCTAAATTCACCATCTCACTAAATACTTCAGAGACGGAGGGATGCTCAATCGCACTTAATGCGATTCGTCCAGGCTCAAGAGCTTGCAGATAACCTTTAATCGCTAGATTGTTGGCTTCACTACCTCCACTGGTGAAGATCACCTGTGATGCGTGGGCTCCAGCCAGTGCGGCGACCTGACCGCGAGCAATCTCAAGCAGCTCTTTTGCTCGTCTGGCTTGACTATGGTTACCCGAGGGGTTGCCAAAGTTCTCACGAAAAAGCGGCTGCATCGCATCCACCACCTGCCCATCACATGGCGTTGTGGCGTTGTAATCAAAATAGAGATCCATAACGGACTCTACAAATCGATCTATCCAGCGACAGCTGAAAGTTGGGCGGTATCTTTCTTTATTGATGAACAGGCTGAGACCTTCGCATTCTCTTTATTCACCAACTGCTCCAGATCAATGCTCTGCAAGAAATCATAGATCTGATCGCTTAGATCACACCATAGATCATGGGTCAGGCATGGACTCTCACCATTACAGTTACCCTTACCTTCACACTTACGGGCATCAACCTTCTCATCGACTGCTGTAATCACATCTGCAACGCAGATCTCATTGGCAACACGACTCAGACGATAACCGCCTCCGGGACCCCGAGCACTATCCACCAACCCATTTCTACGTAGTTTGGAGAAGAGCTGCTCCAGGTAGGATAGTGAAATCCCCTGACGCTTCGAAATATCTGCAAGAGTGATTGGACCCTTATCAAAATTGATTGCCAGATCTAGCATCGCGGTAACCGCATAACGACCTTTTGTGGTCAATCTCATTGTCTTCTCCTTAATGGCCTACTATAATGGTGAGTAATTTATCAATCCTTACTATTTTAGTCAAGTATTGATTTCACTATTTTTCAGGTGGATTTTCACCACTCCCGGTATCGAGCCTCTCCTGCGCTAATTCATCATCCCCAGAAAGAATCTCACATGCACTCAGATGTGGCATTTTGTCGGTATCGATCTCCGCCCCCAGCGTCTTGATGGCACCACACATCTCCTCCATCTTACTATCCACTTTATGGATGTGATCGAGCATGCAGTTAATCGCATGAGCAACCGGGTCCGGCATATCGGGAGTCGTACCATAGGCATCAAAACCGATTTTACTGGCAATTGCCTGGCGCTTATCATTGGTCTCTAGCTCCCGTTGTTGCACCACTCGACCAGGTACTCCCACAACCGTTGTGCCATCGGGCACACTTTTGACAATCACCGCATTCGAGCCGATTCGGGCACCTGTACCGATATCAATCGGTCCCAGCACCTTGGCGCCGGCACCGACCACAACATTATTTTTTAGGGTTGGATGACGCTTGCCCTTTTTCCAACTGGTGCCTCCCAGTGTCACCCCATGATAGATGGTGCAATCATCACCAATGACAGCTGTCTCGCCAATCACCACACCCATGCCATGATCGATAAAAAAGCGACGACCAATCACCGCGCCGGGATGGATCTCAATGCCGGTCAACCAGCGTGACAGAGCAGAGATGACTCGTGCCAACCAATGTAGACCCCAGCCCCATAATTTATGCGCCATTCGGTGCCAGATCACTGCATGCAGACCAGGATAGGTAAAGAGCACCTCGAAGATATGACGAGCCGCAGGGTCACGCTCAAAAATGCACTCTATATCTTCACGCAGTCTGGAAAACATCTATTCATTCACCTTTTTATCTACCACTTTATCTACAGAGGTCAATATGCCTCGCAGAATATTCATTTCAACCTGTTCCAATTCTACTCGATTAAACAGACGTCTGAGTCTACGCATCATGTGACGCGGATTTTCTGGATCGAGAAAATCGATATCCACTAAAGTCTTCTCCAGATGGGTAAACAGACGCTCAATATCATCAGCACTCGATAACGGGCTATCCCGATCAATCGTTTCAGCTTCAGTATGCACCTCATCACGAGCCATCAACAGCTCATAGGCGACAACCTGAACCGCAGCCCCTAAATTGAGAGAGCTAAATTCTGGGTTGGTCGGGATGTGAAGCAATGTATTGCATCGCTCCAGCTCCTCATTGGTCAGCCCTGAACGTTCACGCCCAAAAACAAAAGCGACTTCACTCTCATCAGGTTCAAGGGATATTTTTTTAGCGCACTCTCTTGGTGGGTGTATCGGCCATGGGAGTGAGCGGGTCCGAGCACTGGCACCAAACACCAGTGTCGTACCGACCAATGCCTCATCCAGACTGTCGCAGACCACCGCACCATCTAGAAGGTCAATCGCTCCACTGGCTCTCACCGTCGCATCTTCATGAGGAAATTGGGCCGGTTTGACCAGATAGAGCGTCGCCCTATCGCCATCCAATCCCATATTTTTCATCGCCCGTGCCGCAGCACCAATATTGCCGGGGTGGGACGTCTCGACCAGAACAACTCTTATCTTTGCACTCATTTCTCTGAAGTAACTAAGGACTCAATGGCTAAAATTCAATATTAGTCATTCATCATATCCTACTAGACTGATAGAATGCGCACTGCTTTTTATCAATTTAGGCTCAACTCATGCAACCGATGCTCAATACCGCCATCTCTGCTGCGCGCAAAGCAGGAAATATCATTGGCCGATCTGTTGATCGTGTAGATAGTCTCACCATCACCAGCAAGGCTCAGAATGACTTTGTCACTGAGGTGGATCAAAAGGCTGAGATTGCGATTATTGAGACCATATCCAGAGCCTATCCAAGCCATAGCTTTCTGGGTGAAGAGAGTGGTCGCACTGGAGATAGCGAATACCTGTGGATCATTGATCCACTTGATGGCACCACCAATTTTCTGCACGGCTTCCCCCAATTTGCCGTCTCTATCGCTCTTGAACATAAAGGTGAGATCACCCAGGGCGTGGTCTACGATCCCATCAGCCAGGACCTCTTCACCGCCAGCAAAGGTGAGGGAGCCCAGCTCAACAACCGCCGCCTGCGTGTAACAAAGCAGAAAGGACTTCAGGGTGCCCTACTTGGTACCGGCTTCCCCTTTAAACAGCAACAGCATCTCGATACCTACCTGGAGACCTTCAAGGCGCTGTTCCCCGATACCGCAGGAATACGTCGTCCCGGTTCTGCCTCACTTGATCTCGCCTACCTGGCAGCCGGTCGTATCGACGGTTTCTGGGAGATTGGTCTTAACTCATGGGATATCGCAGCAGGTGTACTACTGGTCAAAGAGGCCGGCGGCATGGTTGGTGATTTTAGTGGTGGTGATGAATACCTTAAAACAGGTAACGTCGTGGCAGGAAATCTCAGCGTCTATGAAGAGATCCTGAAGCGTATCGCCCCCCTGCTTCCTGCTGAGCTAAAGAAATAGAGCGACTCACCCTTTCACCCAAGAAGGCATCGTCATGGCAGAGATAGGCAAAACCGAACTGCTTAAGGTTCTTAGAGGAACCGAAAGTGAGTTAATCCTGGATGGTGGAGAGCTGGGAGAGCTCCCTTTTTCCATTCGGGGGATGGCCGCAAGCTATCAATCTGCAAACAGGGTTGAAGCTTTTGTCTATCCCGACTCGGCCCAAACCCTGGCGGTTACTACACAACGGCCTAAGGCACAGGTGGGTGAATTTGCACTCCTCAAAGTGGTCACCGTCAATCCCTATGGTGCATTCCTCGATTGGGGAATGGAGCGAGACCTGTTGGTTCCCTTTAGCGAACAGCACCACGAAATGATTGAGGGACGCTCATACATCGTCTACATCTACTTTGATGAAGTTGCCCATCGCATTACCGCCACCTCCAGAATTGATCGCTATCTCGATCAGGAACCACCGCCCTATTTTGAAGGCGAGAAGGTCAATCTGTTGATTGGTGGGCAATCAGACATCGGCACCAAGGCGATCATCAACAACGCCCATTGGGGTGTACTCTATTCTGATGAAGTCTTCGAAAAACTGAACTACGGCCAGAAAACCACCGGTTTCATTAAAAAGATTAGAGATGACGATAAGATCGATCTCTATCTACACAAGCCGGGCTATGGTGAAGTCGACGCCCTATCCCAGAAAATTCTAGACCATCTTAAAAAGATGAACGGTTCAATGGAGATCACCGACAAAAGCCCACCAGAGGTTATCTATGAGCAGTTTGGGGTCAGCAAAAAGAAGTTCAAAATGGCCATCGGGGGACTCTATAAAAAACGGATCATAGCGTTAGAAAAAAAGGTGATTCGTCTCGCCGAGTAACTGCCCCTAAGTGATAGGGGTACTGTCAGATTTTAATCCTGACTGTCACCAAACTTTCTACTCAATGACTGCTTGAGGCAGTACCACTGTAAACACCGCTCCACCCTGAGCTCTGTTTGCCGCCGTAATCAGGCCGTTGTGTCCATCAACAATCTCTTTGCAGATAGCCAGCCCAAGACCTGTACCACCTCCACCTGAAGTGGTTTTACTCGACTGAATGAACTTATGGAACACCGATTCAAGCTCATCTTCGGGTATTCCGACACCTTCATCTGCGACCGAAATCGTGATTGCAGAACAGCTACTCTGATTACCGGTTTGAGGCAATTCGTCTCGCCCAAAATAGATCGAGATCTCTTTACCCTCGGGCGTAAATTTAATCGCATTAGATATGAGGTTTAACAGTACATGGGCAATTTTATCTTTATCTGCCATGACCCATTGTTCATCCGATGATTTCTCAACGCTAATCGTCAATGATTTATCTTCAATGATTGAACTAACAACCTTAACCGAATCATCAACACTCTCTCTTAGATCATGCTTTGCAAAACAGAACTCCGCACGCCCTGCCTCCAACTTAGAGAGATCCAGAAGATTATCAATCAGAGCTAACAGGCGTTCGCCACTCTGATTAATATTTGAAAAATAGGTCACTAATTTTTCATTAGAGACATCATCGACTCGAGTCTCCCCTATCTTGGAAAAACTCAAAATGGCGTGCATCGGTGTACGCATCTCATGCGACATATTGGTGAGAAAAACGCTTTTGGCCTGATTAGCACGCTCCGCCTCTTCTCTGGCAACTCTCAACTCTTCAGCGTAGACCTTAAGCTCCTCATTTTTCTTCTTGAGTGATAACAGCAACAGGCGATCCCTGTCCGCCAATTTAAGGTCGATCATCAAAAATATTAGCGTCAACAGCATGATGAAAATGACGCCTAAGATAATCAATACCGAGAGTAGTCCCGAGTCGATACCCAACTCACCTGTTGTACAGTAAGCGTCAGGTGAAAAGTTTGCTGCAGCCATACCGGTATAGTGCATCCCGGAGATAGCAACACCCATAAATAGCGCCGCATACCCCTTTGATTGACTAAACAGACTCCTCTGTTCTTCTTCACCCGCACTAAAGCTCAGTTTCAGTGCAAAAAAGGAGGCGACAATCGCAATCGCAATCGATATAGAAAAGAGAAAGGGATCATATTGAATAGGTGGCGACATGTTCATCGCCGCCATTCCCATGTAGTGCATTCCTGCGATACCCAGAGCCATAAACAGGGTCGCTGTTATATGCACCCACTGTTTCTCTACACCCTTTCGAACTAAGTAGAGTGCAATGGCGGAAGCTGCGATCGCCTTAACTGCAGAAAAAATGGTTAAAGGAATATCGTACGAAACCGGAATCGGCAGGTGGAGCGCCAACATCCCCACAAAGTGCATCGCCCAGATCCCCATCCCCATCGAGATGGCACCACCAATCCCCCAGTACCAGACCGACTCGCCCTTCAAATAGGGAATTCTTGATGCCAGACTTAGCGCCACAAACGAGGCAAAGATTGCTAACAGCAGCGATATTCCAACGAGGATAGGGTTGTAATATGTTTCCACAGACATTCTTAAATGATTGAGATGTTGGTGAATACTACTATCTAGCCGTTTTGGAGGCTACAAACGATGCGTAGAATCTATCCTCAATGATACTCTGGGTAAATGCGATTGAGTAATCGTCGAATATTGGGTAACAACAACAGGAATTTAGGGATGAAAAATAAGACTGTTCACAAAATATTACTGCGCCAGTTAACGCCACTTCTAATAGCGATTGGCTGCGTATCTGGTTGCAGCTCTATTGAGACAAAAGAGAGCAACATTTCCGAGAAAGGGATCGCCCCACATAGTCTTGCCCGCTTTGATGCGAGTGATGAACTAAATGAGCTGATACAGCTCCCCCATCTGCAGGACTATATCGCCAAACAGCAAAAGAGCATCACCCCACTAATGGAGAGACAGGATGAGACTTCTGTAAAGAAGATCCTACGCTCTAAACTAGCGTGTGATGCCATCATGCTCCTCACATCAAAGAAGATGTCCATTCCGACACTTTATAGCAGGCGACAAGATGGTCAATGCCAAAAGGTGAGCTGGAAAACAGGCGCAGCAAACTATTCGCTAGATTCTCAGTGTAACCGGCCCATCAGTTACGAACCCCCATCAAAAGATCGATTCTGTCAGGAGCTCCTTGGTGGAGAGGGCGCTCCCAAATTGGGAGATGCAGGTAGCTGGCAACCCAACGATACCCCGATTGGTGGAGACCCAACTCGCAAATGGACTCTCGACTACGGGAGCAGCCTCTATGTCACCGCCCTCCCTCTGAAGCACAATCAACGCCCATTTATGAAACGGGTACGTTATAAACAGGTGGGCCAGTGTCAGCTAGAGATGCGGATCTATAAAAAAGATCCCACAGCTCAAGGGCTGAAGCCGATGTTGGCAATCCATGGCGGCAAATGGCGTTTTCGGGGGCTCGGTTTTGCAGGTCTTGAATCTGAGGTTTCCCATTTTACCGACCGGGGTTACATCGTCTTCGCCCCCTTCTACCGCCTCACCGGCAGCGCCTATGACCTGACCGACTGCGGCCATGCCGACTGGAAGAAAATTACCGCAGATGCAGAATCGGCTCTGGACTGGGTTAGAGATAATGGTGAAGCGGTTGGTGCCACTGCAAATGCCAAAGTGCTGGCTTTTGGCCAGTCGGCCGGAGCTCATCTCTCAGGCTGGCTGCTAAGCCACCGTCAGGATCAGATTGCGGCAGCGATGCTCTACTACCCACCAACCGATTTTGAAAAATTTGTGGCCCAGGCTAAACCGGGTGGAGAGTACGCCAACTTTGAAAAAAGTCTGGACATACTGCGTCAATTTCTTGGAATGCAGCCGGGAGATCCCTATGACCCTGAGGCGCTAAGACTTAACACCTTCACCCACTTTATAGACAGCAACTCACCACCAGTATTTGTACTACATGGTGACAAAGATGAGATTGTTCCAGCGGACCAGGCTCAGCAAATCTGCAACGCCTACAATCGATCCAGCAGGACCATTGAGAGCCGCGCCACCTCCTTCATAAACTATATTGATGCTGACAACTTCCAGTGTGGAACAGGGGGAACTTTGACCCGTATGCATGATGCAAACCATATGCTTGATCTACGCTGCTTTCCAACGCAACCCTGCCCAGCAGGTGGTTTTATTGGTATTTGTGATGCACGAGAGGGGATGGCGAGAGGATACCAATGGCTTGAGGGACTCAATTGATCTCAATAACGGATAGACTCTCTTCACGGTGAGTATTATGCTGGAACCCCCAGTCCAATCAGCATGAGGTTTTAAAGTGCCATTCTCCCCAGAACAGTTAGATGAACTTGCCATTTTGGCCCTCTATAACCTGACCACGACTCAGGAGGGGATCAAGGTACATAGCCACTCTGCAGAGCAGAGCGCCATTGATGCGGCAGTAAGACTCCACAAACGTGGATTTGTGACCCAGGAAGATGGGGGTTATCTCACCGAGCTGGGTAGAGAGGCTGCTGAGCATGCCCAGTCTCTACTCACTCTTCTTGAGTTCTCAGAGGCTTAAGTCAGATGCAGGAGTTTGCGCTAGAGGGCCACGAATATATCGCCCTTAATGACCTGCTCAAAATAGAGGGACTCTGCGACAGTGGTGGCATGGCCAAAGCGGTTATTTCCGAAGGTCAGGTCACCGTTGATGGCAAGGTGGAGCTACGCAAACGCTGCAAGATACGCAGTAATCAGATTGTTGAGTTTTCAGGAAATAGAATTACTGTTAAGTAGTCATGGCGAACCGTCCCGTCCCAGTTTCATCACTCCCCGCTATCTCTATTATTCTCCTATCACTATTGATAGGCGGTTGCGCATCGATGATGTCCGGAGGGCTCGCCAGCAGCCTCTCCAGCGCTATCGTCAATCAGGATGATCCGGAGCTGATTCGTGATGGCGCTCCCGCCTACCTGCTGTTGATTGAGGGGATGATCCACGATGAACCTCAAAATAGTTCACTGCTGCAGGCCGGCGCCAATCTCTACACCCTCTATGCGGCCATCTTTGTCGATGACAGTGAACGGGCGGCAAGGATAGGGAACAAGGCTCGTAACTTTGCCAACCGAGCACTCTGTATTGAGGTGAGAGCAAGCTGTGGGTTAGAGAGCATTCCCATGGCGGAGCTCGACTCACTGATTGACCAGATCAATATCGAAAATATTGATGCCCTCTATACCGGTGCTATGAGCTGGGCCCTGTGGGTGCAACAGCGTAGTGGTGACTGGAATGCCATCGCTGAGATCCCAAAAGTGGAGGCGATGTTACAGCGAGTGGTTGTTCTCAATGAGAACTATCGCGGTGGTGAAGCCCACCTCTACCTTGGAATCCTGAAGAGTCTGTTACCACCGGCTCTGGGTGGTCGCCCTGCCGATGGCGAGCGTCACTTCAAACGTGCACTGGAGCTTTCAAAGGGAGAGAACCTTAATATCCATGTCGAATATGCCAAACGCTATGCGCGTACCGTCTTTGACCGAAAACTTCACGATAGTCTGCTCACAACCGTGATCAATTCCGATCCGGTCGTGAATGGGTTAACCTTAAGCAATGTCCTGGCACAGCGTAGCGCCAAAAGCCTGCTTGCCGATTCCGATGACTATTTTCTGGAGTAACCGTTGAACCTCTCTCTCCCCCCCCTGCTGCGTCGCGCCCTACTGTTAGCGACAATCACAACGCTCTGGCTGCCACTTCAGGCTGGGGCCGTCACCTTTAAGATTGCAACGATTGCTCCCGATGGCACCAGCTGGATGACCCAGATGCGCAAAGGGGCTGAAGAGGTCAAAAAGCAGACCGCTGGGCGCGTCAAATTCCGCTTCTATCCCGGCGGCATTATGGGAAATGACAAAAGTGTTCTAAGAAAGATTAAAGTGGGACAACTCCATGGCGGGGCTCTGACCGGAGGTGGCCTCAGTGACATCTATCCCGACTCACAGATCTACTCCCTGCCATTTGAGTTTAAAACGCTGCAAGAGGTCGACTATGTGCGTAGCAAAATGGATCAACAGATCCTTGATGGTCTGAGCGAGCAGGGATTTATCAGCTTTGGAATCAGTGAGGGTGGTTTTGCCTACACTATGTCTAAACAGCCGGTACACGGCGTTGATGATCTCGTTGTCGGCAAGGTTTGGCTC
>JAPHSO010000304.1 GCA_026193675.1 Gammaproteobacteria bacterium
CCGGTATTGATTCAAAATGGTTCAGCGCAGGATCAACAGTGGTTGGCAGCCAATGAACAGACCATGATCAAGCTGGCGCGTCTGGAGTCGATCACCTGGCTCAATGCGGGGGATGATGCCCCCGAGTCAGCCACCTCACTGGTGGGTGAGATGAAGGTGCTGGTACCGATGGCCGGCCTTATTGATAAGGATGCCGAACTGGCGCGTCTCGACAAGCAGATCGACCAGCTCACCAAGGAGACCCAACGTCTTAGCGGTAAGCTGAACAACGAGAAGTTTGTCGGCAAGGCACCCGAGGCCGTGGTTGCCAAAGAGCGTGAGAAGTTGGCCGATGCTGAAGGTTCACTGGCGCAGCTCAATGAGCAGCGTGAGCGGATTGCTAATATGTAGAGCTGCCTGTTTATGGCATTAAAAAGGGGGAGGCAGCTATTTGCTCCTGCAATATCTGCATTTCCAGCATCCATGTTGGTCACATAGTCTCTCCCTTTTTTGTTCCCAGAAATTCCCGCAGCTTGCAGTGCAAACAGCAATGGGGTCTAAAAGGGGAGTTATGAAAATAGGTCCCTTTATCAACTTATGATGAGCAGCTCACCACTACACGCTCACTCCCTTCAGGCGGTGGCGCGGCATAATAGGAGGGGAGTGTCTGCTCACTATAGGGATTGCTCAGGATCTCATGCAGACGCTGGATCTCCAGATAGTTGCTCTTCTCGGCCAGTTTGATGGCATGCTGCACCAGATGGTTGCGCAAGACATACTTGGGATTAATCCCATTCATCTCTGTTCTACGAGTCGCACTGTCACGCCCTTCAGTGATCAGGCGATGGGCATAGAGTTTGGCCCACTGCTCATAACGCTCTCGGTCAATAAACTGATCACGCAAAAAGTTATTGTTCTCTAAATGATTGGGATTGAAGTTGCTGAGTGAACGAAACAGGTTGGTGAAGTCGATGCTACTCTGCTGCATCATCTCCAGTAGCTCTTCAATCAATCTCTCATCGTCATCGTGCACAACGGTAAGTCCCAGCTTGGCACGCATGCCATTCAGATAGTGAGCTTTAAAGATCTCACGATATTTAGGGATCAGGGCATTGGCCTTCTCAGCAGCTATCTTCGGATCTTCATCAAACAGCGGTAGCATCGCCTGAGCCAGGCGGCTCAAATTCCACAGGCCGATATCGGGCTGCTGGTCAAAGGCGTAACGGCCATAGTGATCGGAGTGATTACAGATAAAACCTGCATCGTACTCATCCATAAAACCGTAGGGGCCGTAGTCGAGGGTCAAACCCAGGATCGACATATTGTCGGTATTCATCACCCCATGAGCGAAGCCCACCTGTTGCCACTGACTGATCAAATGGGCAGTGCGGGTCATCACCTCTTCAAACAGGGCCAGATAGCGCTCATGAGGTTCGGCTATCTCCTGAAGTTTGGTGTAGTGATGTTCAATCAGATAGTCGGCGAGGGTCTGCAGCTCATTAAACTGCTGACGATGGTAGAAGATCTCAAATGAGCCGAATCTCACATGGCTGGGCGCCATACGTAGCAACATGGCACCCTTCTCAATATCTTCGCGGTAGACCTCCTCATCACTTCCGGTGATCGACAGAGCACGGGTGGTGGGAATCCCCAGTGCATGCATCGCCTCACTGCAGAGATACTCACGAATGGTTGAGCGCAACACTGCACGGCCATCGGCCCCACGGGAGTAGGGGGTCTGACCGGAACCCTTCAGCTGCAACTCCCACTTTTCGCCAGCCTTGTTGGTCACCTCACCCAGCATCATTGCTCGGCCATCCCCCAGCTGTGGCGAATAACCGCCAAATTGATGCCCTGAATAGAGCATCGCAATCGGTTTGGAATTCTTCTGGACCCGCTCACCACTCAGATAGGGGAGCAGCTCTGCAGCATTGGTCTCATCAGTCTCTATATCCAGCAGCCGCGCTGCAGAGC
Organism: Gammaproteobacteria bacterium; assembly: GCA_026193675.1. GTDB lineage: Bacteria > Pseudomonadota > Gammaproteobacteria > Thiohalomonadales > Thiohalomonadaceae > JAOTST01. The sequence continues at coordinate 1,954 of JAPHSO010000304.1, forward strand.
TGTTGAACGCCACCAGATGGCTATTCTTTAGCAGTGCTGGCGTGACGTGCGAATAGAACTTCTCAGGGAGAGAGGCAAAACTGTTGGTGAAGTTGAGTTGGTTAAATCGATCCATTCTTGACAGATGTAGTCAGAAATAGCGCTTTTCAACACCATGAAAATTATGGGAATTGGGTATGAGCACAAAAAGTGAGATTTTTATAAATATCTTGTATCGACCGGTTGAGACCGCAGATCCCTATCGGACATACGGCGCTAAGCTAAGCTCACATCTCTCATAAATTTTATCCAATAATATCTTTCACTTGACAAAACTAGACGTACGTCTTATTTTCAGGGAAGAAACTTAGACGACCGTCTTATTTATTTTGTTGGAGAAAATATAATGGCTATAACTGAAGTAGATTTAAAAGGCGCATTAGCTGGTCTGACTCAATCAGAGTTAGATCAGTGGTTTGATCAATCTTTTGATAGAAAAATGGCTGAACGGGAGGCTGCCCATACACCTTCCTTAGCAATTATTGCAACCAAAGGCACAATGGATATGGCATATCCGCCATTCATATTGGCATCTACAGCTGCCGCATTAGGATGGGATGTATCAATATTCTTCACTTTTTACGGTCTAGAGCTACTGAAGAAAGATCTAGATCTCAATGTAACTCCCATTGGTAATCCTGCTATGCCTATGAAGATGCCCTTCGGGCCTCAGTGGTTTCAGGGGATCAATTGGAATATGCCCAATGCACTAATAAATAATATGCCTGGTTTCGAGGGGATGACTAAAGGACTCTTTAATAAGACTCTAAAGAACAAGGGTGTGGCAAGCATTAGCGAATTGCGTGAGATTTGTGCAGAAACTGACGTCAAGATGGTTGCCTGCCAAATGACCGTAGACCTCTTTGGCTATGATCAGAATGAGTTCATTCCTGAGGTTAATGAGTGGATTGGTGCAACTAGCTTCTTACCCGTTGCTGCCAGCTCCGATGTAACCCTGTTTGTCTAATTATTAAGGAGAAAATTAATATGTCTTATTCCATAACTGAGAATGTTGATGCAAGAGGACTAAACTGTCCGCTTCC
>JAPHSO010000136.1 GCA_026193675.1 Gammaproteobacteria bacterium
AGCACTGTAATGATGGCGGCATTCAGTATGAGCGTATTCTCTGGCAGTATGTTCGCCAGGCCATAGAGAATCAGACCAATCAGCAAACCAACGACAGGATAGAAGAGAATCGAACGGCCAAACTGCTGCTCCGTCGCCTCTATTTCGACGGGAATGGGAATCCGTGTGAGCAGTTGCAGCGCAACAATAAGCGGTTTAAACATAGTCGATGCTACAGCACACCATCGTGAAAAATGAGTCTCGGCAGCATCTCTTCGGCAGGGCCATTGCGTGGACCATCAACCTGAATTCGGCTAATACCGGCATTGGAGATCTGAAGGCGAAACATTCGTTCCAGAGGCATGTCCAGGATATGCCGAATAACCATCCGCATCTGTCCTGCATGACCGACAACCAGAATGTGCTGCCCCGCATATTTTGCAAGAAGATCATTCCAGGCACTCACAATTCGCTCCTGGAAATCGAGCAATCGTTCCGCATTGGGGGGGGTATGGTTGATGGGGTCACGCCAAAAATTCATCAGGATATCCGGGCTGCTCTCCATCAATTCTGTCGCACTCTGCCCCTCCCAATCTCCAAAGCCGATCTCCATGAAACGCGCGTCAAGTTCAAACGGAATGTTGTGGCGTGTCGACAGCTCCTCTGCAAAGGCTGCACAGCGAGAGAGTGGCGAGCTGACAATCTGCTGCCATGGCGCATGCTCAGCCACCGCATCTCGCATCTGCTGCCAACCTTTGTCACTCAACGGATCATCGATCTGTCCACGGTAACGTCTGCCACCCACCGGTTCGCCATGACGAATCAGATCAACGGTGGTTGAAATATAGTCCGATTTAGCTACCATCTGCGACCCCAGCCTCGGCAAAGGTGGCCATGCCATTATGGAGTTGGCATGCCATACGAAGTAGCGGAATGATAGTTGCCGCACCACTCCCCTCACCCAGACGCATCCCCAGATCAATAAGCGGCCGGTCACCCAAAGCATTAACGATGGCTGCATGTCCCGGCTCTGCCGAGGCGTGAGAGAGAATCAACCAGTTGGCGACAGAAGCTTCAATTCTGATTGCGGCAAGTGCCGCTGCCGAACAGATAAAGCCATCAACCACCACAGGAATACCTAACTGAGCTGCTCTAATGTAGGCCCCTGTAAGCGCAGCAAGCTCAAAGCCACCGACACAACGCAACACCTCAAGTGGATCTGCCAGACTCTGTTGATGCAGCTTTAACGACTTTTTGATCACCTCAACTTTATGGGAGATGCCCTCGCTACCGAGCCCGGTTCCGGGACCGGCCAGTTCAACAGGATCAATATCTAATAGCGCTGCAGCAATCGCAGTCGCTGAGGTGGTGTTGGCGATCCCCATCTCGCCACCGATATATATTTCCGTGCCCCGCTGTTGCGCACGCTCAACCGCCTCTCGCCCTGCAAGAAGAGCATCGGCAAGCTGTTCTGAACTCATGGCCGCCTCTATCGAGAAATTGGCGGTCCCTGCAGCGATACGTTGGCTGCGTACCGACGGTAACAGACCGGGATCGTTAGCCGATCCGACATCTATCACCTCTAACTCAGCATGGAGTACACGAGCCAGGACAGAGATTGCAGCACCACCGTTGGCAAAGTTGGCGATCATCGCCCCTGTCACCTCCTGCGGAAACGCTGAAACCCCCTCAGCTGCGATGCCGTGATCGGCAGCAAAGATGGATATATGCACCTGTTCTGCTGAGGGCTGATCTTTTCCCTGCATCGCAGCCAACCTGACTGCTATCTGCTCCAGTCGCCCCAGAGATCCCGGCGGTTTGGTGAGCTGCATCTGCCGCGACTGAGCATCGCTTTGACTCTGCAGATTAAGCTCCTTTGCTGAAGCGCTAAGCCACCCCAGTCGATTATCTTTTGTCATTATTTACCTTTTAATATCATCGGTAGACCTGCAGCCATAAAGGTGACACGGTCACATACACTCGCAATCTGTTGATTCAGGCGACCACTCTCATCACAAAATGTTCGGCTCAATTCGCCCATTGGTACAATTCCTAAACCCACCTCATTACTGACCAGGATAATCTCTCCCGGTAGTTGAGGCAGCAGTTCGATAAGCTTAGCGGTCTCATCGGTGAGACGCTGAGTTACAACCTCATCACCATCCCCTTCTGTCAGCAGATTAGAGAGCCATAGGGTGAGACAGTCAACCAGGATGGTATGCTCTTCTGTGGCAAGCTCTTTGAGCCTGTCGGCCAACTTCAGAGGCTCTTCGATCGTCTGCCAGTGAGATGGACGTTGTTGCTGGTGGCGTCGGATACGCTCGGCCATCTCTGGATCCTGAGCCGAGTGTTCCACCTCCGCAGTGGCGATATAGAAGACCTTTTTGTCACTCTTGGACGCCAACTGTTCGGCGAAACGGCTCTTACCTGAGCGGGCCCCTCCCAGAATCAGTTCACGCATCGGATTTCAACATCTGAATCGCTATAACATCCACTAGTCTGCAATCCAGAACCACCAGATGATGAGGCCGATAAGGGCCACTCCTGCCAGATTAATCCAGATCATCGACTCTCCTCCGCGGTGGGGATAGAGATTGAGCGGAACCAGCGCAGTCGATTGGCATTGGTCACCACCGTTACCGATGAGGCGGCCATTGCAGCTCCGGCCACCATGGGATTGAGCAGGATGCCAAACAGTGGGAACAGCAGACCGGCGGCAACCGGTATACCTAAACTGTTGTAGAGGAATGCTCCAAATAGATTTTGTTTGATATTGCGAATCGTGGCTCGGGAGAGCGCAATCGCATCGACCACACTCATCAGCGAACCACGCATCAGGGTAATGTCGGCACTCTCAATCGCCACATCGGTGCCGGTGCCAATGGCAAAACCGACCTCCGCCTGAGCCAGAGCAGGTGCATCGTTAATCCCATCACCAACCATCGCCACCACCTCACCCTGTTGCTGAATTCGTTTCACCGCGTCCACCTTGTCGTTGGGCAGCACTTCGGCAATCACCTGGGTAATCCCCACCTCTTTTGCCACAGAATCGGCTGTCGCCTGACTATCGCCGGTGACCATTACCACACCTATCCCCTGGGCATGTAGTGCCGCTATCGCCTCACGAGCTCCAGCCTTAACTGGATCGGCAATCACAAACAGAGCCTCAACATTTCCAGAAATGGCAAAGTAGATCGGAATGGCTCCGTGTTGAGCCCTCTCTTCGGCAACGTGCAGCAGATTTTGCAGCGAAACACTATTTTGTTCCATCCAGCGTCTGTTCCCTAGCAGTAGCTGCTGACCATTAAGTTCACCCTTCACACCCAGTCCCGATTCGGCAACGAAATTCTCAATCGCAGAGGGGGCCAGCCCTTTCTCAGCAGCAGCCTGAATAATCGCCGCAGCCAGTGGGTGCTCTGAACCCACCTCTAGTGAGGCTGCAAATTGCAATAGTCGATCGCTATCCTGCATCTCATCCACAACAATCTCGGTGAGCGTCGGTTTACCCTCTGTGACCGTACCGGTCTTGTCGAGAATAACCGTGGTAATGGCGCCAGCCTGCTGCAACGCCTCGCCATTACGAATCAATATTCCCAGCTCCGCAGCACGGCCGACACCCACCATGATCGAGATCGGGGTTGCCAGACCCAATGCGCATGGGCAGGCGATGATCAACACCGTCATCAAGGTTACCAGGGCATAACCGGCTACCGGTTCTGGCCCAAAATTGAGCCAGATGAGGAAGGTCAGCACTGCAATAATCATCACCGAGGGGACAAAGATGCTGGCAATTTTGTCAGCCAGTCGGCCGATGGCCGGTTTACTCGCCTGCGCGCTGCGCACCATCTCAATAATCTGCGCCAGCATGGTCTCTTTGCCGATGCGTTGAGCGGTAAACAGGAAGGTGCCGCGAGCATTAACGGTACCGGCGACCACCTCATCACCCACACCCTTGGAGACGGCCAGTGGTTCACCACTGATCATCGACTCATCAACATAGGAGTGGCCATCAATCACCACCCCATCAACAGCAATACGCTCTCCTGGACGCACACGAATGGTCTCTTTGAGTCCCACATCCACAATCGGGATATCAATCTCAATACCTTCACGAATCACACGCGCCTGTTTTGGTTGGAGACCAACCAGGCGTTTAATCGCCTCTGAGGTCTTACCACGCGCCCGTAGCTCCATCGCTGATCCAAAATTGAGGAAGGCCATAATAAACACGGCCGCCTCAAAGTAGGCGTGCTGGGCCAGTGAGGGGACAATATCGGGCCGAAGGGTGATCGCCATTGAGTAGATCCAGGCCGCTCCCGTACCCATCGCAACCAGGGTATCCATATTGGCGTTGTGGTGGAGTAGCTGTTTCCAGGCCCCGGAAAAGAAGTGGCTACCGGCAATATACATCGCCAGTGCCGTGACCACACCGACGGCACTCCAGAAATATTGACCATACTCTGAGACGATTGGCGGAAACCATCCCGACATCGCTCCCGCCATCAATATAATACCGACCGTACCGGAGATGATGCTCTGACGGATATGCTGTCGATAGCGCGCACTATCAACCCGCTCTCGCTCCTCCTGCTCCTCCTCCAGACTCTTGAGTTCTGCCGCCTCATATCCGCCATCAAAAACCGCAGCAATCAACTGTTCAATCGGAACATCGCCATTTACCAGCGCACTGTGTTCCGCAAAATTGACCTCTGCTGAATCCACGCCCGCAACACCGCGTAGCAGTTTCTCAACAGCAGCAACACAGCCTGCACAGCTCATTCCACCAATTGAGAGACGATATTGCACGTTCAAACTCCTATGTGACGGTTATCAGTTTGGGAGGAACACTAATATATGGAGCTTGAGTCACCATTAATCAAATGTCGGATAGTCTGTTTCAACCAATTGGCTGAACAATGGTCTTTTCATTGATCACGAAGGGGTGTTTCAGAAATTCGCGAAAATCGGGTTCAGAGAGGGGGCGACTGAAGAGGTAGCCCTGGTACTGGTAGCAGCCATGTGTCTCTAAAAACTGACGCTGCGCACTCTCTTCTACACCCTCAGCAATCAACTCCAGACCGAGATTACGCCCCATACTAATGATTGTTTTGGTGATCACCTGACTACCACTATCTTCAACGACATCTTTGACAAAGGCGCGATCGATCTTAAGTGTATTAATCGGGAGGCGATGTAGATATTGCAGCGATGAATAGCCGGTACCAAAGTCGTCAATTGAGAAGCGAATTCCCAACTCCGAGAGGGCCGACATCTTTTCGATAGTTTTATCATAATCCTTAATGACCACCCCCTCTGTTAACTCAAGCTCTATTCGTGTGAGATCGGCCCCTTTAAGTAACAGGTTACCGACGACACTCTCCTCAAAATCATCTTGAGAGAAGTGAATTGCGCTGATATTGATCGAGAGAACAAAGCGCTCATCAATAAGATTCTGCTCCTGCCACTGAACGATATCATCGGCAGCAATCTGAATAATCTGCTCACTCATTGGGATAATGAGTCGTGAGTTTTCTGCTACGGGAACAAAGTCGTTGGGAAAGACCAGGCCACGTTCAGGATGATTCCAACGCAGCAGAGCTTCAGCACCGACAATGCAGCCCCCCCGATCAACCTTCGGTTGATAGTGAAGGACAAACTGGCGCTCTTTAACAGCCCTGTTAAGTTGCTGCTCAAGCTCGTAACGATCCTCTATCTCCTGCTGCATACTTGGACGATAAAAGTGATAACTATTTCTACCCGACTCCTTGGCCTGATACATCGCCATATCGGCCTGCTTCATCACATCTTCTGCAGTGAGCTGCTCATCCGGAAATAGAATGATCCCAATACTTGCGGTAACAATCAGCTCGCGATTAGGCAGTTCATAGGGTTTGGTTAATTCAAAAAAAAGTTTCTCAGCTACCCTTCCGGCATTTTGAAATGCGGTTTCAAGCTCACTCCCAAGGTTGGGAATCAGCGCCACAAATTCATCACCACCCAATCTTGAAGCGGTATCCCCCTCCCTAAGCACTCGGGTCAGGCGTCGTGCGGTCTCCATCAAAATAGAATCACCAACCGCATGTCCCTGCGAATCATTGATCTGTTTAAAACGGTCAAGGTCAACAAACATTACTGCGCCGAAATTATTCAGACGCCGAGCATGAACCAACTCCTGAGAGAGCCGATCAAAATAGAGACGGCGATTGGGAAGATTGGTCAGCGGATCAAAATAGGCGAGCTGTTCAATCCGCTTCTCAGCAAGTTTGCGCTCTGAGATATCCTGAAAAGTTGCCACATAGTGGGTGATGACCCCTGCACTATCTTTTACTGCAGCAACCGAAATCCACTCTGGAAAAAGCTCGCCACTCTTCTTTTTATTCCAGATCTCCCCCTCCCAATAGCCCTCACTGGTAAGTGCTTTCCAGAAAGACTTAAAGAACTCTTTATCATGTTTTCCTGAGTTGAGAACATTATGATTTTTTCCAATAATCTCTTCTGGTGCGTAACCGGTGATCTCAGAGAAGGCCTCATTCACTCGTAAGATATTGCCATTGGGTGCCGTAATAGAGATCGCCACACTACTCTCCATTGCCGTAGCCGCAAGGCTGAGCTGCTCCTCAGCCTCCTTCCTCTCGGTAATATCCAGCACATACCCAATAAACGTTCCCACCTCATCGGACCGCTTCCTGGCACGCATCGCATGGTGAAACAGCCAGTGGTAATTTCCCCGACTATCGATCAGTCGATATTCGATCTCAAAGAAGGCCTCTTCACCCTCAAGGAAACGCTCCACTGTAGTGGTCACGTTATCGATATCATCAGGGTGAATTAGGGTAGAGAAGTGCAATTCGCCACTGATAAGATCATCCGCCTGGTGGCCGAGAATCGAGGAGACATTGGTGGAGACATATTTAACCGGCCAGTCTGGAGCGATCCCCCAACGAAAGATAATCGCCGGCCCCATCTCGAAGAGTTGACGCTCCTGCTCTAATTCAGTACGCGTATCAAGCAGCTCACCCAGCAGACTGTCCATCTGCTTGGTAAGTTTCTGGAAGTATTCACTCTCCAGCGCCTGATCACTCTGTTCGCTCAATTAGATTTTCCTATTCTGTAATTATCAGAATATTTACTTATAAATTATTACCTTAACCCACATTATCGAGCACTCTCCGGCGGAACGCCACCCCAAGATGATCCGCAATCTTTTGGCACGCCTCAATATCGACCCCTTCAAGACCATCAATCGCTGAAAGGCTCACATCCATTCCTGCCGCTTTAGCCTTTTTGGCAAAATCTAGCATCGCATCAAAAGCCCCCTCTCGACGAGGACGGGTATGGCGCCTGTAGATCTCCTCATTTTGTGCATTCAGTGATATAGAGAGCTGATCAACCACCTCTGCCATCTCAGGCGTCACATCTCGTCCTTCAACCAGATTGACCAGACCATCAGTATTAACCCGCACACTCATCCCCTGAGCCTTCATTTTGCGAGCAATCTCCATCAACACATCAAAACGCTTGGTTGGCTCTCCTAATCCACAAAAGACAATCTGCTTGTAACGTTTAGGATCACCAATCGCCTCAATCACCTCACTCACACTCGGTTCACGAGTGAGGGTCAGGTCATATTCCTGAACCTCCCAGGTACGGTTATATTTTGGACAAAACTGACAACGCAGGGTGCACTCACTCGTAATATTAAGATAGCAGTTACCGTGAAGCTCATAGGCGAGTATCTGTGATTCTGATTTAGCGGGCATAACGCTCAAAAATCCTTAGGAATTATGATGATATAAGACAAAAATATGGGGATAACAACTACAGCATGCTGTATTATTGTCGCCTATTGTCTCACTTCTTGGACTACGACTGAATGATTAAAACACCACTACCACTTCTTAAGATCAAAGGACGCGAATTGCTACCGATGATCCAGGGCGGAATGGGCGTGGGTGTCTCTGCTCACAAGCTTGCCGGGGCCGTTGCCAAAGAGGGGGCTGTCGGTACTATCGCCAGTATCGACCTACGTGTTCACCATCCCGATCTGATGGAGCGGACTCACCGCGCCAAAGATCGCAAGATAATTGATGATGCCAACTATGAGGCGCTGGATCGCGAAATCGTAGCTGCCAAAGAGATCGCCGGTGACAGCGGTCTGATCGCAGTGAACGTGATGAAGGCGGTTGATCGCCATCCTGAGATGGTACGCCAGTCATGTGAGAGTGGCGCTAACGCCATCATCATGGGTGCAGGTCTCCCCTTTGATCTACCCGATATGATTAAGGGCTATGAGGATCAGGTCGCTCTGATCCCTATCCTCTCTGAAGAGCGTGGGGTTCGCGCTGTGTTAAAGCGCTGGATGCGTAAGGGGGTATTGCCAGATGCCATCGTACTTGAGCATCCACGCTATGCCGGTGGCCACCTTGGCGCCAGAAACCCAAATGATGTGGGTGATGCCAAATTTGATTTCAGTAGAATTCTTGGTGAGATTGCCAAGGTCTTTGAATCACTCAAGATTGATCCAATCCCCCTACTCCCAGCAGGCGGTATTAACTCTTTTGAAAAGATTAAAGAGCTGTTTAGCTGGGGTGCCAGCGGAGTACAGCTAGGAACACCATTTGCTGTCACCCAGGAGGGTGACGCCCACCAGAACTTTAAAGATGTACTCCTCAATGCCAAGCCTGAAGATATTGTCACCTTCATGAGTACTGCCGGACTACCTGCACGTGCAGTGCTAACCCCATGGCTGGAGAAGTATCTGGCCCGTGAGGAGAAGGTGCGTGCCCGCGCCAATCCCGATAAGGCGAAGTGTGCGGTCTGGTATGAGTGTCTGACCCACTGCGGCCTTAAAGATGGTAATTCCAATGCAGGCCAATTCTGTATCGACACCCAGCTCGAACAGGCGGTACTGGGTAATGTTGATAAGGGTCTCTTCTTCAGAGGATCAGAGCCGCTACCATTTGGAAATCAGTGCCGCACGGTTGCTGAAACACTGCAATATCTGCTGACCGGCGAGCTCCCTGAAGGGATTAAAATCTAAGCCGATTTACTCTCACTGAGAGAACTCAGTGCGCTCTGATATTTTGAGCGTGCTGAGAGCAGCGCCATCAACATCAAAACAAAGCTTCCTATCCAGGCGATTCCTGCCGCCTGAGCAATATATTGACTCTGCTGATCCAGCAAAAGCTCCAGCGGAGCGATCGTCACAAGTCCCAACGCAACCATCTGCACTCTAAACTGCCACAGACTATAAACGGCCGGAATCACCTGTCTAACATTAGGAACATTCCCCTGCCACTCACCTTCACTCTGGTAGAGATTATTGAGGTGGAGCCACACCAGGAATGGGACAATTTTAAATAGCATGCCACTCACTGCTGAGAGAATTCCCCCCATCAGGAATATACTCACCGCACTCTCCATCCAGCGAGAATCTTCCTGTAGATAACCAGTTAACCAAAGAATTATCGAAACCAGAAATGCAATCATCGAGATGCGCCAATAGTTAAGCGTTACATCAGGTAGCCGACGCTTACGTTGCTGCTGCAGCCAAAGCAAAATAACGGCAAACAGTCCCACAGCCACAACCAGTCCGGCAATAGCCAGCCAGCCGAGCCAGGCCTGTTGTAAAAATTCTGCACCACTCCAGATCACCAACGCAACAAAAATAGTCGGGGCTAACGTTCGTCGAACTGCAGGTGAAAATTCTGGTGTAATCTGAAACATCGGTACCACCTGATAGGCGATACCGATCAACAACAACAGGAACCAGCCCAGCAATCCCCAACTCATATGAAGATTCGTTAACGGGTGTGCCACCGGCGCATTCCAGCCTGAGCTATTCAAGATCCACAGCATCAACAAAAGTGTGAGCAAAAGTGATATCACCGAGCCTGCAATGGCAGTCAATGTGCCATGTTTGGAATCTGAACGGAGCAGTGCATAGAGAATCATCGTAACAAACAGCAGTGTTGCGGTTGCCAACAGTGCCACACCTGAACCGGTCAAAGCCGGCTGTTGCTGTGCCATCCCCATCAATAACAGTAGCGTTCCGACAGTCCAAAGAAAATGCAGTAGCCTACTCACAAGGTCTGCCCTTGGAATGACGACTCCCATCAAAACCGGAAGCAGCTGCTGGAGCGCACCGATCATCACCATTGAGACCACCCCCAGAGTGATCATATGTACCATCAGTAGGGTATCTATAGACCAGCGATTGCTGAGGATTTCAGCATCCGCAAAAAGTAACAACATCCCCGCAGCCATACCAAATAGCGGCGCGGTCAAAAAAAATCGCAGGGGTACTGACAGTGGTGGGCTCTGAGCAAGAGAGAGAAAGGCGACGTTCATCTTTTAACGATCACTGAATCGGTTTGGCAATTATTCGGCAGGCCACTGTTGCATATTCTTAACAAGCTGACCGATGTGGGTTTTCACTAGATCGGCACTATCAGGGCAGATAAAGAGCTCGCACAGACCGCTCTCTCCCTGCCGAGTCTGCACATAGAAGTTGTTATTGGCAAGATAGTCATAGAGACGACATGGCTTCATGCGGTGGATAAGGTGTAGATAGCTCTGTTGAGGTAACCGCTTTAACTCATCCATTGCCAGAACCAGAGGCTCTGGCGCCTCTAGTTCGCTAACATCTAGTTCGATGCACTCCACAGAGGCTATTCAACAGCTTCCAGTTTGTTGATCAGCTCATCCTGCTCTCCCGCAAGAACCTGATCGCTCATCGGATAGAGCATCTGCTCCTCCTTGGCGTTGTGTTGCTGCATCAAAATCAGCAAGGTCTCGGAGGCTCCCAGATAGTCATCGACCGACTGATCCGCAGCGGCACGGTTCATCTGCTCAAACAGCTGGCGCATCTGTCTATGTTCATGGCGCATCACCTCTGTGGGCCCCATAGTGTGACCACTCACCTCCTCAAAACGGGGAAAGAGCATCTCCTCCTCCATCCGAAAGTGGTGTTCCATAGCATCAACAAACTGACGATTAATGTCCGCAGCATTAGACCAGTCACCCTTCGAAACACTCTCTTCAGCTCTGGCAAAAATATGGTCGCAACGTTGGTGGTCATCACCCATGAATTCGGTAATTTGCATAATCTATCTCATTTCTCTCTTTTTGGAATGGCATCAAAGTATCGGGCACGATAGAACAGCCGCTCCGAACTTTCAGCACTGTCAAAACCGGCTCTTTTATGCAGGATATTTCTGCTAACAAGTCCCATTCCCGCCTCTAGACGTCCCTTAAAGATATACGGTTTATCCGCATCGAGAATCTCAATAAGCGAGGCAACCGCCTTTTGGGTCACCGGATCGTCCTTCCACTCGATATTACGTTTACGAGCGGTATAACGCATATGCAGTGAGCCATCGTCATTAATGGAAAAGACCGGACCGATCGATTTACCTCTTGGTCCACCCTCACTATCGACACCCTCTGGAATGGTCATAGCATCCGGCTGCATCAGGGCGGCGAGCTGCTCCTCTGACCGATCACGTAACAGCAGATAGGCCATCTCATGATCGACCAGTTCACTCTCGCCCCCCACGGCAGCAGACCTTACACAGTGAACCAACAGTCCATGAATCTGTTCGCTGTTGTAATAACCATCGGTATGCCAATTGATAGGACGATTGGTGTAGGGAATATATTTGGGGTGCTGACCTTCGGGATTGATACGCAGTTCGGTAATCCCATCACTGTCAGCCATGAAATTATTGTTGAGGCGCTCCAATCCAAACTGGGCTGCCATCCGCCGTGGTATATCTTTATCGGCCTCTTTAAAGGGTGAAACGTAAATCACCATATTGGCGCGTTCCAGCCGATCATACATCGCCTCATGCTCCGCCTCAGTCAACTGTTTTGGATCAGCAACCTCAACGATAATATCGGCAATGCTCCGGGGATAGTTCGCCAGCTTTGTATCCCGCCATTTCTGGTAGAGATCACGATTCTCAATAAGAAAAGGTGATTGGTCTGACTTCATGATAAATACCTGTTTAAGACAAAGAACCCGCCAGTAGGCGGGCTCTAAAAAGTGTTGATGGTTATTGAGCAGCAGGCTGTTGCTGTTGTTGACGACTGCGCATCTGCTCGATACGTTGCTCACGCATCGCTCTCATCTGCTTCATCCGCTCCTGTTGAGCAGCCTGTACCTTTTTCATCTGCTCTTTCTGCTCTTTGGTCAGCAGTTCATAGACCTCATTACGAGCCTTGGCCATCGCAGCGATAGTCTTCTTCTGTTCAGCAAAGATCTCTTCATAAACTTTATTGATCTCATCAATATCCCACTTCTCGGACATATAGATCTTCTGCAGTTTCTCTTGAGCTGCCTGCATCGACTTAACGCGATCTTGATTGGATTTACGCTCCTTTTCCATCATTTCACGAATCATTTTCTGCTGGTTTTCATTAAACTGAACACCTGCAAAGGGTCCTGAGGCCTTATTGCCACGCATACCGGACATCATATGCCTGCCACCAGGTCCCATGTTACGACCCATCATGCCCGGCCCCATTCCTGGCCCCATTCCTGGCCCCATTCCTGGCATCATCATATTATTTGGTGCGTTGTCGGCAACGGCGCTAAACGCCACCATTAAACCTGCAACCATACTTAAAACGGCCGTCTTTAACATTGCTAATGTCCTCATCTTGAATTTATAAAGCTATCAACCTTATGAGAGAGAGTCTTTGACTCGGATCAATTTCTCACGAACTTGTGCACCGAGTTCAGCAACTCCAGCATTATCAACAAGTCCAAGTACGGTTGCCGGATCCATAAAACCAACCACAACATCACCAGACTCATCCTCACGAATAACCACATTACAGGGCAACAACAGACCAATATCGGGCTCTGCATCGATCGCCTGATTGGCAAGACCGGGATTACAGGCACCCAAAATTTTATAGGGACGTTTATCAATATCGAGCTTTTTCTTAAGCGTTGCCTGCACATCAATCTCAGTCAACACGCCAAAACCTTCGGCCATAAGCGCCTCGGTTACCTTACCGTGAACCTCATCAAATGAGCCCTTAACCACTGTTGTAAATCCGTACATATCAAATACCTTCTAAAGTTCTATGCGTTTAAATCGGGAATGAGCTTGCTCTCAAGTCTCACAATCGAATCTTTGAGAAGCAGCTTGCGCTTTTTCAGGCGCCTTACCTGTAGCTGGTTAACATGGGGATTCTGATTAAGTGCATCAATAGCCAGATCGAGATCACCATGCTCCTGGCGTAACTCAAAAAGACGTTGATGCAGCTGTACTATCTCTTCGTTATCCATCACTGGTAATACCCACCATAGTTAAAAGGGGCCTGAAACTCCGGCTGACGGTGGAGTAACACAACTGTTCCAGAACGGTCACGAATCACCAGCAGATCATCCATCTGCCGGAACTGAAGCGAAATGGTTTGGTTCGACTGGTAATGACGCACCTCAATCCAGTCTCCCTTAATCGTCAACTCACCCTGAGAGATGGCGCCGTTGGCCTTTCTCAAAACAAACTGGTTGCCCTGGATCTTCCAGCGTTCACCCGTCTTGACCAACCAGAGGCCATCAATACCCTCATATCCAGAACGACTTGCCGGGTAGCCCTCACCCAGCGGGACAACGCTGCCATCCCAATAGGGATCATCTCCCCAGAAATTCTCTTCATAGGGAATTGGATCACGTAACCACTCACCATCACCCTCTAGCGGCACCGCGACAACTGTCCCAGAGGTTGCTGGATAGCGTCCCCGTCGATTCAGATAGGGGCCGTCCAAATTTGAACGTACCGGATAACGATTGAGTCCCAATAGATTGAGTGAGTTGAGGTTATTGCTATTGGGTGTGGAGTAAATTGAACCAAAGGGCATCCAGCCACCATTTCCCAACTGGTTTCGATAGCTGTTATTACCACCGCCGACGAACCACTCCATCATCTGACGCATCGCATCCATCATCTGCCACGCAGCGACCATCGGCTCGACGAAATTTGCCGCTCTCGCACCCTGAGCAGGTACAAGCAAGACTATCGATAAAAAGAGGGCTAAAAGAGGCCGTTTCACACATCCACTCCAAAATTCTTGGTAGAATCATACCAAACATTAGATATTGTTTATATTCGATCGTATTAAGAGGCAAAAGTGGAATCTAGAGTTGCAGAATTGGAGTTTCGGCTAACCCATCAGGAGGTGACTCTGGAGGAGCTGACCCAAACTAATCTGGATCAGCAGCGGCAAATTGAAGAGCTCAAGGTGCAGATTAAGTATCTCAAATCTCTTATCAATCAGTCTGGCAAGTCAGCGGTGGGACATGAGTCTGATGAGACACCGCCACCCCACTACTAAAACAACATCCTTCGATATAGCCCACATTTCTGAGCCGGACATAACCCTCACATCATGAAACTCTTTGCCACAGCCCCAGAAGGCACCATACCCCTGCTGGAAACTGAGCTGACAACGCTCGGTGCCTCTCAGTTAGATGTCCGCCCCCGTGGCGTATCTTTTGAGGCCGATCTTGAGACCGCTTATCGAATCTGCCTCAATTCACGCATCGCCAATCGCATTCTAATGCCGGTGACCCGTTTCAAGGCGAGCTCACCTGAGGCGATTTATGAGGAGATCAAGGCGATACGCTGGGAAAAACATCTCCACTCCTCAGGAACGCTGGCAGTCGATGTCACAGCCAATCGTGCCGATGTGAAGCATAGCCACTATGCGATGTTGACGGTAAAAGATGCGGTTGTTGATCGCTTCCGTGAACAGTTTGATGAACGCCCATCAATTGATACCGAATTTCCCGATCTACGTCTCAATCTGCTGTTACAAGGTGAGCGTGCGCAGATCAGTGTTGACCTCTCAGGGGGTAGTCTGCACCGCCGCGGTTATCGAATTGATGGTGCAGGTGCACCACTAAAAGAGAATCTTGCCGCAGCCATATTGCTGCATGCTGGATGGGACAAAATCGCCGCAGCGGGTGGCGCCCTTTACGATCCGATG
>JAPHSO010000219.1 GCA_026193675.1 Gammaproteobacteria bacterium
AGCAGCCCCATATAGCCGAAGTATCCGCCAAGCAGAATCGCCCCTTCAAATCGGTTGATTTTACCCCCTTGCCCTCTGAAACCGTAGGCCATCACAAACAGGGCGATGGTGAACAGCCCCATCACCAGAAAGTCACGATTGATTGCCACGACCTCAAAGTCGGCGGGATGAATCACTCCGGGGATACCGAGCACCGCCAGCAGGTTGAACATATTGGAGCCGAGCACGTTGCCTACCGCAATGTCGTGCTCCCCTTTAAGGGCACTCATCACTGTGGCCGCCAGCTCTGGCAGACTGGTGCCGATGGCTATAATGGTGAGACCGATTACCAGATCGCTGACCCCAAAACTTTGGGCGACATTGATAGCGCCCCACACCAGCAACTTGGAGCTCCCTAGCAGGGTCAGTATGCCGATAAGTAACCACAATAGCGCACGTCCTGTCGCCATATCGGAGGGGATTTCGTCAGAGAATTCGTCGGTCATCGGGTCGGATGAGCGCTCCTTCAGACCGATATGCACCATCCACAGCACCATCAGCACCATGCCGGCAAGCAGAATAAGTCCATCAATAAATCCCAGGTTGAGATCCCACAACAGATAGAGCGCGAGCGCCATAATCACCATCAATACCGGGAATTCACGCTGTAACGCCTTGGAGTGGACCGAAATGGGGACCACCAGTGCAGTGACTCCCAGTACCAGACCGATATTGGTGATGTTAGAGCCCATCGCATTACCCAGCCCCATGCCTGGATTACCCGACCAGGCGGCGATGCCGGAGACCAGCATCTCAGGAGCAGAGGTGCCGAAACCGACGATAGTCAGTCCGATAATCAGTGGTGAGATACCCAGATTACGGGCGGTGGCCGAGGCCCCAATCACAAAGCGGTCGGCTCCCCAGATCAACAGGGCAAAACCGATAAGAATGGCGGCGATTGATGTCAGCATAGGTCAGATATATTGGGTTAAGTCGTTCGGTTATAGATCGAGGAATTCATCCATGCTCTCACCTTCTGGCTCTGGCGGATGGCCATCATAGACGAGATTGCGGCGTCGTTGCAGATAGGCTTCACGGGTAAATATATAGGCGTCGGTACTGCTCTGCTCAACGATATTCGATGCGTGTAGGAGGTCTGCTCGGGTATCGATGAAATCTAGTGAGTAGAGGCCATATTTAACGGCAGTGTCGTCAACATAGAATTCGGGTTCTGTACGCCAGTCTACGAGCACTTTACTTGGACCATCACGCAGTGTGCTGGGACCAAAAAATGGTAGCACCAGATAGGGGCCTTCCGGGGCGCCCCAGAAGCCGAGTGTTTGACCGAAATCTTCATTGTGCTTCTCCAGCCCGATCATCTCTGCAACATCAAACAGGCCAAAAATACCTACGGTTGAGTTGACGGTGAACCTCGCCAGATCAGAGGTACCCTGAATCAGCTTCAGTTGAAACAGGTCGTTGATAAATACGGTGACATCATCAAGGTTACTGAAAAAGTTGCTAATCCCTTTGTCGACCGGTTCAGGGGTGATCGCCTGATAGCCTTTGGCGACCGGCTTAAGCACAGCCTCATCCAGCTTTTCGTTGAAGCTGTTAATTGAGCGGTTCATCCCCTCCCATGGATCGGGTCTGCGCTCCCCATCATCAACTGAGGGGGTCATGGAGCAACCGCTACTCAACAGGATTAGAGTGACAAGCAGAAGCGGCAGTAGATGTTTAGAGAGTTGTGAAGGCACGCGCTGTCGGTCTGTTAGATGGGAGCGCAATTATCGTTGCTGGGAGGGTGACGTGCAAGGATGGGGGTGAAGAATCAATTTGGTTTACTATTAACCCTGATTTTACCGCAGCGCGAACAGCGGGAACGGGTCACCAGTTGCCCCTGTTTGGAGTCAAACGGTGTCGATTTATCGGTCACCCACTTGTGAAATCCCGATTTACATAACGTCTTGCCTTTATTCTTCTGTTTCGGAGTGGGGCGCGAAAATGGCACAATGTTGTCGGTCGGCTTATCTGGCATAGTCACCATTCTAACCTCAATCGCATCCAGGCAAGGAACAGATGAAACAACACCAGATCACTATTGATATCGCTGCCTACGGTTGGCAGGGAGAGTCGTGGCAGGGATTCTATCCGGCAGATCTGCCTGAAGATTGGCGTCTCGACTTCTATAGTAATGAGCATCGTGCAGTGGTGGTGCCTGCTGCTATCTGGGAAAGCAGTTGTGCCGATGATGTAGAGGATTGGTTAGATGCGGTGCATGATGAGTTTCGCTTCTATTTCGAAGCTGCTCCTGGATTAAAACCATCAGATGATCTGCTGGCCGCAATTGCAGTGCTTGGTGATCAGTTTGGGGGCTGGATAGGTAGAAATTCCAATAATGTGGAGACCCCTTCCATCTGGTATGAGGGAGCGGATCAACCCCGTCAGATGCGTGAGGCGATAGATTCGTTGTTTACGAATCTGGGAGAGCATCAGCATGGTGTTGTTGTGGTGAATTCAACAGAAGAGCCGTGGCAGGTGGCCTCTGATATGCGTCAACTGGTAGAGTTGATGGGATATGGCTGATACAGAACAATCAGAAGCGCTGATTAAAATATCGGATCTCCACTTTTCTCAGGGGGGGCATCAGATATTTGATGGTGTCGATATTGAGATCGAGCGCGGCAAAATCACCGCCATCATGGGGCCGAGTGGTGCCGGCAAGACGACGCTGTTGAAGCTGATTGGCGGACAGCTACGCCCCAATTCTGGAACGGTTGAGGTGGATGGGCAAAATGTTCACAAACTCTCTCGCAGCAAACTCTATGCGCTGCGCAAAAAGATGGGGATGCTGTTTCAGTCGGGGGCGTTATTGACCGATCTCTCTGTGTTTGAAAATGTCGCTTTTCCGTTGCGTGAACATACCCGTCTGCCAGAGTTGATGATTCGCGATCTGGTGTTGATGAAGTTGGAGGGGGTTGGGCTACGTGGGGC
>JAPHSO010000247.1 GCA_026193675.1 Gammaproteobacteria bacterium
AATCTCATCTGCCTCAGCGATGCGGGGATCTTCATCAACCTTTAAAAAACGGTAGGCGACTGCGATGATCACCCCAAACAGGAGGGTGAGGGCAACCATGATGGCTGGTGCAATGATTAGCTCGTTCATCGTTTTAGGCTCAACGACTCAGCATGGGCTGCCCAGAGTAGATCGGGCGCCACCCAAAATGCTGAGTTAGTTAAAAGGTGCTGCCCGAGCGATAAGCTCTTCAAGATTAGCCTCACTACTATCTAGCGGCTTGCCGGGGTGGATACACTTTGAGGGGCAGATTTCCGCCGCCTCGACCATCTGTAGATAGGTGCCCTTGGCAGGATCGGTGATATAGGCCTGATTTTCGTCGTTGTAGACAAACATAATCGGATTGATATCAAGGCAGTCGTTACAGGTGGTACAGAGTGGACTATCAATCCATGCATCCTCAACCATCTCCTCTTCAGCTTCTGGCTCAGCCTCTGCCTCTACTGGAACCTCTTCGCTCACTGTCTCGGTAGCTGGAGCACTAGCGGCTGGTCTGCTGCTCGCAAAGGAGGGGAGCCCGCCACTTGATAGATCCATACCTAACAGCACCTCTGTCAGACGTCCCATCACCTCACTGGCAGAGTTGGCTCGAATCGACTCGATCTCACTCTCAAACTGGGCCTGTAACTCCGCCCGCTCTTTGTCGAACTCTTCACGAAGACTTTCACGGGCCCGCTCTGCAGCAATATCGATATAACTACTACGTACGCCGGCCATCGCCTGTAGCGTATGCCAGTAGTTAAGGCGATCGAGTGTTGCCAGAACCAGTACCCGGCTGACGACCAGTCGGTGAAGCCTGTTGTCACTACCGACGGCCCAGACAAAAGGAACCTTTTCAGCAGCCTCATCCTGTGAAAGCATGAGAAAATCATCGAGCTCTATCAGCTCTTCCGACTCACACGACTCGGGGATATAGGCAAAGTGCTGATTAAGCTTGGGAATCAGCAGGGCATAGTCGGCAAATGTGAACGCCTGCTCAGTGGTCTGTTGCTCACCGTCACGATCAAGATAGACAAAGTCGTGAATCGGCCAGTCGAGTTCTGGCTGTGGATTGCCACTAAAGTCGATGCGCTCAAGCGAATCATCTCCAACGCCAGGATTGATCAGAAAGCTGGGGTGTACACGCCCTTCGAGCGCAGCACCGGCAACCAGCCATGCGTTGAGATTGTTATCTTCACCGGTAGGGCGTAGACCTACATTAATCAGGTGGAGACTGGTGCGGGTAGCACCCAGTGCTGCGGTGAAGTTTCTTAGTAGATCCTGATGTCTCGCTGCAGAGGCCTGAGAAACGACCGCCTGACGGTGGCTGATACCAAAATAGCCAAGTTCAGTACGGTAGTGTTTGAACGGATCTTCATCCTGACTGACGCCAGGATTGCCATGGGCCAGTACACGTACAAAGATCTGCACCGGCCGACCAGAACTGAGTAGCTGAGAAAGGGCCGGCATACCGCTACCGGCCAGGTGGTCAGCACTCTCCAGAGCAATAATGGCTGGAACCAGTAATAGCTCTTCCTGAGAGAAGGTCTCCCAGTTAAAGTTCTCAAACCACGGATTGTGGATCGACTCATCATAGATATTGGCTATCTCCAGATCGGCAATTCGCACAGCGCTGAACAGCTCTGCCAGTTTACCGGCAGACTCATCAAAATATTGGGTCGCAGCAGCACAAGGCTCACTACTTTCAATCGCCTCAAATCCCTCATTCTCATCAATCCAGCTCTCTTTAAGAGAGCCGTTATGAATGAAACGGACAATATTTGTCTCCTGCTGATAGGACTCAAGCACCGCCAGCGCCTTCACAATACGAGCACGACGGGTATCAGACATCTTGACCGAACCCTGGGTGTGTTTCATCACACTGGCGAGGGCTTCAGGATTAAACATACCGGCAGCACCACCGACACTATCTTTGAGTCTGTCTGCTGAAGTCGATTCTGCAGAGTGGCTCTTATCAACCGCCAGCAGCTTGTTGAGCTCCTTAATATGTGACTCGACAGTCGCCTTGAGCTTCGCCTGTCTTGGCATGACTCGGCTCTTGATGGTGTGAATCAGCAGATGAAGGGCCGGGTAACGACCATAGGCGAGTAGCGCTCCATCCTCAGGGATGGTCTCAATCAGACTATCGAGATCTGCCTGGAGTTTGGCGCTATTGTCCGCATCAATGGTGAGGTGCTCCTGGAGTGCTTTAGCCGCCTTTTCAAGCAGTGACTTTGCAGCTACCGGCCCCTCAATAGACTCAAGCTCTGATCTTAGAAAACGCTCAATCCAGGGGATATTGTCCTTCAGGATACGCGCGGCACCATCGGCAGCAGCAAACTGCCCAATCTGTTCATGAATAAACTGTCCCATCGGACGGGCCAGCTCATCGGCCGACATATCATCATGACTGCTTTGACTGACTGGACTCAGGTAGAGTGGGTAGTCATAACGCAGTTTGGATACATCCCGATAGGGTGCAAGTTGAGCCGGCAGCAGATCATCATTAATCGCCTGCAGACTATCTTTGGCCTGCGGATTTCCATAGTGGAAATGACGCAGGGTGCGCATACAGTTTTTACTATCCTGCTCCTCAACTCCTTCGGGCAAGTTTGGCCGTTGAGGAAGTTTCTGACCAGATATATGGTGAACTACGTTACCGCTCATTCAGGATTTCCTGTCTATCTGTTGTTAAGTGCAGACTAAATTGCAAACTGCTCGAACGCCTTCTCAATCGCTGCAATCTTATCTTCATTCGAAGTATTCAGACCGACATTTGAGAAGTCATCGTAAACGGCCGCATCTGGATCACGATAGAGTAGTCCCAAAGGTAGGGTCTCCTCATCACGTGCATACTTCATCGCACCGAGCCAATCGAGTGGATCGTGCTCAACCACATTACCGAAGATACGTTTGACGGCATCACTCATTGGAATACCATTTTCGTGCTCCAAAACAACAAACCGATCAGGATTATCCTGCAGCGGCTTTGTAAACTCTTCAGAGAATACTGGGCAGCGCTGTAGGATCCGCACAAAACTGGTTCCACGATGCTGGTGGGCCGCTTTAATTGTTTCGTAAAGCATGGGTGGATTCCAATCAACCACCTGTGCCACAAACGACACATTGGTGACACCCAGGCTGGTTGTCAGCGGATTGAGTGCCGGGAGAGGGGCTCCAAATGGGTGGGTGTTGGTCTTGGTGCCGCTCAGACTAGTCGGTGAGGTCTGCTTCTTGGTCAGACCGTAGATACCGTTATCAAATATCAGTACCACCATATCGACGTTATAGCGTAGTGAGTGGATCCATGGGCCTGCACCGATAGAGAAGCAGTCACCATCACCGGTGGCGACCCAGACATCAAGATCGGGGCGACGTGATTTTACGCCGTTTGCCAGTGGCAGTGCACGACCGTGAAGTCCATGCAGTCCGTAGGTACCCATGTAGTGGGGGAGACGGCTTGAACAGCCGATTCCAGATACCGCAACACTCTTTTCAGGCGGCATTTGGGCATCACGCAGGACGCGATGAACCGTATTGAGTACAGCAAAATCTCCACAACCCGCACACCAGCGCACCTCTCCACCTGAGTAATCCCCCAGGGTAAAGTAGCGCTCATATACATCGAGAGACCAGTCAGCTTTAATTCCAAACATTGTTTCAGTCTCCTATGGATTGATCGTTTTTAGTCGTTGTGAAAGCTCTTCATAGATAATTCCCGGCTGTAGCGGGTGTCCATAAACAACTGACCAGCAGTCGACATCAACAAGGGTTTGAGTTCTTAAGATAGTTGCCAACTGGGCGTAGCGACGATTTTCATCGGTCCCCATCGGTTCGTTATCACTATCACTGTAGTTAATTTCAATCGTCATCACCTTCTTAAATCTGGCGAAGATCTCTTTAAGACCGGGCTCTAGCGGTGAGAGGAAGCGCAGGTGAGTTGAGGAGATCTTGTGTCCCTCTTCACGCAGCAGATCAACCGTCTCTTCGATAGCACCCAGGGTTGAACCCCAGGCTACGACCAGCAGGTCGCCCTCATCATCACCGTGTACTGAGGGTGGGGTTAGGGTGCTCTGCAGCGCAGCCAGTTTGCGGCTGCGGTAACTAGAGGTCTCCTGGTTAGTAACTGATTCATAAGAGACTTTCGAATGGTTGGTGTGTGAAAGGCCTGTTAGAACATACTCACCTCCAGGTTGTCCTGGAATAGGTCGAGGTGACAGCCCGGTCTTTTCGTCCCAATCGTAGGGAGGGACAGAGCTGTCCCATTCTGACTGGTCAAGTGGATCCGCGAGCCACTCCTCTTGAAGCTCTGGGCGATCCCATGGTTGTACACCGGTCGCCAAATTGGCATCAGTGAGCAGAATCACCGGCGTACGGAACGCCTCGGCCAGTTTGCGAGCAGTAATGGTTAGCGTGAAGCACTCCTCGATGGTGGCCGCAGCCATAATCACCTTGGGTGCATCACCGGGCATACCATATAGAGAGGAGAGAAGGTCAGCCTGTTCAACCTTGGTCGGTAGACCGGTTGAAGGGCCCCCACGTTGAACATCGATAATTACCAGCGGTATCTCGCCCATAACTGCCAAACCGATAAGCTCAGTCTTGAGCGCCATACCTGGACCAGATGTGATGGTACAGGCTGTCTTACCGGCATAGGATGAGCCAATAGCATAAGCGACAGCAGCAATCTCATCTTCTGCCTGGTGGATAAAGCCCCCCACACCGTGGAATACATCAGCCATGTAGTGAGAAGATGAGGTCGCAGGGGTGATGGGGTACATTGAGACCAGCTCCATACCTGCCGCCATCACCCCAAGGCCCACAGCCTGGTTACCGTTTGAGACGAGCATCTTGCGCTCTCGTAGCTCCTTACTGGTGGGAACATCGTAATGGTAGTCGTAGTTCTCTTTTGCGAAGTTGTAACCCGACTTGAAGAGCTCCTGATTGGGTGTAATGACCTTCTCACCTTTACTTCTAAAGGTGTTGGCAATCTCTTCCAAGCCTAAATCGTAATCACGATTGTAGATATAGCTGATGAGACCCAGTACAAACATGTTCTTGCCACGACGCGCATTGGAGACAATCTTGAGACACTCCTCCTCCATCGGTACTTCGTAGACGACGAGACCGTTCTCACGGAACTCTTTCACCGCTTTGGTGTATGCGTTGCGAATCTCCTCCTGGACATCGGTCTCCCACTTGTTCTCCAGGAAGACCACCGTGCCATCTTTATAGGCGCCGTTTGCAATACGTGAGTAGAGCACCTGCTCATTGAGAGCGACAACGATATCGGCCTCGTTACCCATATTGGTGACATACTTGGAGCCGAGACGGATACGGATACCACTGGCACCCGATGGGGTACGGGCGGGAGGTTGAATCTCAGCAGGGATGATCTCT
>JAPHSO010000058.1 GCA_026193675.1 Gammaproteobacteria bacterium
GCTCTGGCAGCCGGTTTAACCGCTCAAGCTCTAACAGAATGTCGGCAGCCATCACCCCTGAACCGGCACCAAACTCAATCACATCGCCACCGGAGATCTCCAGAATCTGGGCGATCTGTCTGGCCAGGGAGAATGAGAAGAGCGATGAGATCTCGGGGGCCGTCGTAAAATCACCACCCACACCCAACTTCTGATTACCGGCACTGTAGTAACCCAGATTTGGGGCATAGAGCGCCAACGCCATAAATTGACAGAAGGAGATCACTCCCCCCGCCTGCTCAATCTCCCCTCGAATATGGTCCCGAACCTGTTCAGAGTGGCCAGCCAGCTCGGCTGAGGGTTCCGGAAGATCGAGATTTTGAAGTTGTGGCGACATACTATGAATCGGAAAATGGATTGGCTTTTAGAGTTAGGGGCACTATTGTAATCGTATGCATATAGAAACGGGAGATTGTGTTGAGTTCATCAAATAGAGTGATCTTGATTACCGGGGCGGCTCACCGCATTGGAGCCACCACTGCAAAAACGCTCCATGCTGTCGGCTACAACATCGTGCTGCACTACCGCAGCTCTAGTAGTGGTGCCGAGGCGCTGGCCGATGAGCTTAACAGCCATCGTGAAAATTCGGTGGCCCTGGTGCAGGGTGACCTACATCTGACTGAGCGGCTCCCCCAGATCATTGAGGGTGCACACTCTGTCTGGGGACGACTTGATGGTTTAATCAACAACGCCTCAACCTTCTATCCGACACCTCTCGATGAGATCACCGAGGCGCACTGGGATGACCTGATCGGCACCAATCTGAAAGCCCCACTATTTCTCACCAAGGCGGCAGCCCCCTATCTGAAGGAGTCGCAAGGCTCGGTTGTCAGCATTGTCGATATTCATGCAGAACGTCCATTGCGCGAACACCCGGTCTACTCGATTGCCAAGGCTGGGCTGGTGATGATGACCAAATCGATGGCCGCCGAGCTGGGGCCTGAGATAAGGGTTAACGCCGTTGCACCCGGCGCCATCCTCTGGCCCGAAAACGATATGGACGATAATACCAAAACGCGCATTCTCGATCGCACCTTCCTCAAGCGGCAGGGTGAGGCACAGAATATTGCCGATGCGGTGCTGTTCCTGCTGCGTGATGCCCACTACACCACCGGCCACATTCTCACCGTTGATGGTGGGCGCTCACTCAACAGTTAGGGGAATAGCTGTGGCAGAAGAGCATTGTGGCATCACTCCCGACTACTCAGCCGTCACTATTATCGAACTGGAGCCAGAGCCGGTCTTCAAGGATTACAGGGCGGCAATGACGCTGGCGGATGATATCGCCACTGAGAAACTGGGCCAGTTTATGTTGCTCTCATGGTATGACCGTGATCGTGATATTGAATCACCGCGAAATTCAAGCGAGTGTCATGAGGATGCTGCCGTTCCCGGTTATGTCGATTATGGCTTGAATCATGGCGCCACCCTGAAAATCGATCTCTACCAGGGGCGTTTTATCTTCTTCTATATGCCGCTTTAGGCGATCTCAATCCTGTTGCGCCCAAACTTCTTGGCACGATAGAGGGCATCATCGGCTCGGCTCAGCATTCGATCCAGCGTATCTGTTTCGCCCATGCTGATGGTGAGACCAAAACTAGAGGTGACCTGCCGGCTCTCCCCATCACCCTCAATCATCAGTTTCGAGATCTCAACCCGCAGCCGCTCACAGATCACCTCACTCTCCTCAAGATCTGTATTGGGCAGTATAAACCCAAACTCTTCCCCCCCCAGACGACCGACAATATCGATTTCACGAACATGTTTTTTAATCACATTGGCGACATTTTTTAAAACCTCATCACCTTTGGCATGACCATGCTGATCATTAATACTTTTGAAGTGATCAAGGTCCATCATGATGACCGATGTCCGGCCACGATTTCGACGCATCTCTTTAAATATATAGACACCCTGCTCAAAAAAAGCGCGACGATTAAAAAGTCCAGTTAACTCATCTTCGCGAGCCAGCGCTTCGGCTCGCTCAAGCGCCTGTTCCAACTGCTCCTGCTTATCACGTATCTCGGTAACATCTTTGGCCAGCGCCAAAGAACCTGTCACCTCACCCTGTACGTTGGTTATGCTGTGAGAGTTCCAGGAGAGTACTCGCCGGCTACCATCCTTGCAGTGAATTGTTGTCTCAAAGTCCTCAATAACCTGGCCCTGTTCAATAATTTCCAGTGCCTTGGCAAAAATCTTGTTTCGATAAACTTCATCCGGATAGAGCAACTCCCAGATATCTCCCCTGCCAAGAACCTCATCCTGGGTATAGCCACTGATCTTTTCTGCCGCCCTGTTCCACATAATCACGTTGGCATCCTTATCGAGCGCATTGAGCCACATGGCAGTATCGCCCATGATGATCCGATGAAACTCTTTAAGTGTGTCTAAATCGATATCACTATTTTTCACTTAATTACAGTCCCTGCTTTCATGCTACGTTCTTTAGATAATTTCTGGTGTATATAAGGGCTACTTCATCGAGATAGGCCAAAGCGGCTGACTCGATTGATCAAACCTGCGCCATAGATCTGCATAGGAGTCTCCAGTCTGAGGATGCCTGATCTCTCCAGCCAGCTCGGCAAGTGGCTTGAGCACAAAGGCATTTTTCAAGATCTCATCTCGGGGTACCGACAGCAGTTCATCATCACGAATGAGATCATCGTAGAGAAGGATATCGATATCGAGGGTTCTGGATGAAAAACGGGGACCTGAACGGGTACGACCATGCTCATCTTCGATCTGCTTAAGCGTGGTGACAACCGAATCGACAGTCTCATCTGTCTCAAGCTGCACCACCAGATTATAGAAATTGTCGCCATCGAAACCGACCGACTCACTCTCATAGACAGTTGAACAGATCACCTTGCCAAAATGCTGCTCCAGCGCATCGATTCCCGCCTGGATGTTAACCTCTTTATCAATATTGCTACCGAGACTGAGAAAGACGGTTGCCATTAAAGTTGGCTTCCGCGCTCAATAATGACGCCCACATCGCCCGCATAACGGACCGCCCCCTTTTTATTGATCTTCACCCGTACCCACGGCACGCCAAACTCATTGAGGATAATGTTGGCAACCTCTTCAGCAAGGGTCTCTACCAGTTGAAATTCACTCGCTCCAACAAACTCAATCAGGCGCTTGGAAACCGCCTTATAGTTAAGGGTATCTTCGATCGCATCACTGCTGGCAGCCTTGCGGATATCTGCTCCCATATCAAGATCCAGCACAACAATCTGCTTAATCTCGCGCTCCCAGTCATAGATGCCAATTACTGTTTCGATCTTCAGATCATTGAGATAGATAATATCCATTGGAACTCTTACTAATTGATAATGAGACCATGATACCAATCTATGCCATTTCACCATAGAGAGAGTTTTAGGTAGTATCTGGTGGTGTGAGGTAATTTTGAATGGATGTAAGAATGTACAGATCATGCACTAATTGGAGAGTGAAGAGATGAAGGCTGAGCCGCTAAGCTTTAATCGCCGCCTGCTCTGGAGTCTGGAGCTCTTCTGGCGCAATCTGCTGAGTCTGATTGGTCTATCACTGCTGGCAGTTGGTAGCGTACTGGCGGTTATCTCTCTTAGCGTGGCTCTCGGATTTTCTGAGTTGATGGTCTTGCTGATGCCGGTTTCAACTTCTGCTGGAATGGATTCACCTGTTGATGCCATGGCGATGGTAGAGACAATCTTCTCACCGATGATGCTCATTGGACTGCTGTTGGTACTGCTGATTAGCGGAATTCTGATGTTCTGGTATCAGGCTGCACTCTATCAAATACCGGTCGACTCACTGATAACCGGCGAACGTGCCAGGATCAGAACGGCGCTAAAAAAGAGCTTTATTCGTCTACCCGACTTTATGACCACAACTGGCCTGGTGATGATTATTGTTCTGATAGCTCAAGTGGCTACAGGGCTCTTCGCTGCAGCTATCGGCGATAGCACCCTAGGCATCCTGCTCGGCATCATCTCTGTAGTTTTAATCATCTGGCTCACCATCTCCTTCATCATGGCCGGCCCCATTGCAGTGCTTGAGGGGCATGATCCACTCGGCACTCTTGCAAGAACATGGCATCTTGCTCAGGGGATGCGTTGGCGCATGCTGGGACACTATTTTCTATTGGGGCTGATGATGGTAGTAGCCCTGCTGCTCGGCTGGTTACCTCTTTGGCTCGGCGCTATGGTGGGGGGTGTTGTCGCTGCCGCTCTCGGTTTTGTATCACTTGTTCTGTGGTTAGTGATCTATCTTGGCGCTATCTTTGTCGGCCTCTTTTTTGCAGTCTCCTTCTACTATGAAGTGAGGGCTATTAAAGGCCACTGGAAGGCCGGTTGGGGTGATGTTCCCGATGAGAGCTGGCCGCTGTCCGACATTCCAGATGATGTTGAGGCGACAATTAGGGGGCGCGGCCTCCGATCCTGGCTTGAGTTTAGTGCGCTCTCCATCATCCTCATGGGGCTAATGTATCTCTCATCTCAACTACTTCCATCTCCCTCGTCTATGTCGATGATGAATCACTCTAGCCAGATGGGCTCTATCAGTTCATCAAATACCATGGGAATGATGCACCGCCCGCTTAATCC
>JAPHSO010000270.1 GCA_026193675.1 Gammaproteobacteria bacterium
AACCGGTATGCAGAGCCGATTGAGACCCATCGTGGGCAATGGCAGTTTGACAAAGATGGTGGAGAAGACGCTTGAATTTTGATCTACCTGAGGAGCTCTATTTCTACCTCAGCCCCCCACATCCATGTAGTTACCTGAGTGAACGGGAGCAGACTACTGTACTCGCCGATCCCAAGTTTCCGATGACGATGACCATTTTCAATAATCTTTCAGAGGTGGGCTTTCGTCGTAGCGGCGGTATTGTCTACTCTCCACGCTGTCGGGAATGTACCGCCTGTCTACCGGTTCGAATTCCAACAGAGACATACCGGCCAAACCGTAGTCAGCGGCGCAACTGGAAGCTAAACCGGGATCTCAATGTAACGGTCGAGGCCGCGACCATTCGTGATGAACACTTTGAGCTATACAGCCGCTATATCAACCACCGCCATGGTGATGGTGAGATGGCTACCGATGATCCGACTCGATTTGCCGAGTTCTTTTTAAGCACATGGTGCGAGAGCCGCTTTGTTGAATTCCGCCTGGGCGAAAAGCTGGTCGCCGTTGCAGTTGTCGATCTGCTGAAATCGGGATGGTCTGCCGTCTACACCTTCTTTGACCCAGAGTATTCTACCCGCGGACTGGGCACCTTTGCCGTGCAATGGATGCTCGAACAGTGCCGAGAGATGGAACTACCCTATCTGTTTTTGGGCTATCTGATTCATGACTCTAAAAAGATGAGTTACAAGGCCAACTTCAAACCTTACGAGGTCTATATTGATGGCATTTGGCAGGCCGATTTAACAGGCCCAGTGGATTGAAGTCGATCGCCTGATGTCGATGGGGTCGAGGTGCAGTTATAATGCCGCCCTATGAAGAACCAGATTCCACCCAGCCAACGAGACCAGATCTACTCTGAAGAGCAGCCGATGCTTGTCGACTTCCGTTTCGATGAACGGGTGACCGCTGTATTTTCCGATATGATCCGCCGCTCAGTCCCCGGATATGGTGAGATTATTTCGCTGCTGGGACTGTTTGCCCTGAACTATAGTCAACCCAATTCCAATATCTATGATCTCGGCTGTTCACTCGGCGCCTCCACCCTGGCACTGCGTGAACGGATTGCTGCAGGGGGTTGCTCCATCATTGCTGTCGATAATTCAGAGGCGATGATCAAACAGTGTGCTGAAAATCTGCAGCAGATAGAATCGACCATTGATGTTGATCTACGTTGTGCAGATATTCGTGATATTGAGATCAACAACGCCTCGGTCGTGGTGCTCAATTTCACTCTGCAATTTATCCCGCTGGAGCAGCGGGCAGCGCTGATGCAAAGGATCTACCAAGGGATGCTGCCGGGTGGTGTGCTGATTCTCTCAGAGAAGGTCGCCTTTAATGATCCACAGGAACAGCAACAGCAAGAGGCGCTACATATCGCCTTTAAACAGGCCAACGGCTACTCCGAGATGGAGATCAGCCAAAAGCGTGCTGCATTAGAAAAGGTGCTGGTGCCTGAAACGATAGCGGCCCATCAAAAACGGCTGACCAAAGCGGGATTCTCCTCGGCCAATGTCTGGTTTCAGTGCCTTAACTTTACATCCATCGTTGCAACTAAATGATTGAATCTAACAATCCAGTTATCGACTACAGTCAATGCTACAAAGCCATTGAGCAAACATCTCTAGCACCACTTCTTGAAACTATCCCTCAACTGGTCGATGAGGCATTAGAGCCTGCACGCCATGGTGATGTGCCCAAATGGCTACAGGTGCTGCTGAAACTGCCACCAATCACACCATCGATTATCGACCTGACTCAGGATGCGCTGAAGATTGGCTGCGATGAAGACATCACAGCAGAACAGAGAGCCGAGCTTAAGGAGTTGCTGTTTAAATTTCAGCCGTGGCGCAAGGGTCCCTTTTCACTCTTTGATATTGAGATCGATACCGAATGGCACTCTGACTGGAAATGGAACCGTCTCGCCGATGCCATCACCCCGCTAGAGGGACGCAAGATTCTTGATGTCGGCTCAGGTAATGGTTACTACGGCTGGCGCATGCTCGGTGCAGGAGCCGATCTGGTTATCGGTATTGATCCCACCCTGCGTTATCTGATGCAGTATGCGGCGGTAAATCACTTTATCGGTGAGAACCGTAACTATGTGCTGCCCCTGAGGCTGGAACAGATACCTCAACCCCTCCCTCACTTTGATAGCGTCTTTTCGATGGGGGTGATCTACCATCAGCGCGATCATATTGGTCACCTCAAGCTTTTAAAAAAGCATCTACGTCCCGGCGGCGAACTTGTTCTTGAGGGGCTGGTGATTGAGGGTGGTCCGGGTGATTGCCTCCATCCGCCTAAACGCTACGCCAAGATGCATAATGTTCATGCGGTTCCTTCATGCGATACGATGGCGAGCTGGCTGGCAGAGGCCGGATTTAAAAATATCAAATTGATCGACTGCTCACCGACCACAACAGAGGAGCAGCGCCGCACCGAGTGGATGGTGTTCGAATCTTTGGGGGACTACCTTGATCCGAATGACCCAACCCTGACCATTGAGGGTCATCCCGCTCCATTAAGAGCCACCTTTACCGCCGAAAAGTTGTGACCATGATCGATATTGTTGCAGCAGATCTTAATCAACAGAGCCATGCCGATGCGATGATTGAGTTGCTGGATGGTTATGCAAAAGATCCAATGGGAGGTGGAGAACATCTCTCAAATCATACTCGTGACAATTTAATCTCCGAATTACAGAGGCGTAGTGATCTGTTGGCTATCGTCGCCTTTGATGATGGCGTTGCTGCCGGGCTGATGATCTGCTTTGAGGGATTCTCTACTTTCCGTTGCGCACCGCTACTCAATATTCATGATGTGATTGTTGCCAAACCGTTTCGACAACAGGGGATCTCTAGAGCGATGTTTACCTTTGTGGAGGAGATTGCCAGGCAACGCAACTACTGCAAACTGACACTGGAGGTGCTTGAAGGAAACCGCGTCGCACAGGATGCCTATCGCAGTTTCGGTTTTAGTGGATATGAGCTAGATCCCGAAATGGGCAAGGCCCTGTTTTGGGAGAAGAGCCTATAATCTAGACCTTAATCGATGACAGGCTCTGCATAGAGATCGTGCTCATCGGCACCGCTGATCTTCACATCAAACTTGTCTCCCTCCTGCAGCTCGATATCGGTATCAACATCGAGCCAGATCACACCATCAACCTCTGGGGCTTCGGCGTAACTGCGACCAATCACCCCATCTTCGGTAATCGTATCGACCATCATCTCTGTAATAGAACCTACCCGCTCCTGCAGCTTGTCGGCACTAATCGCCGTCTGTAGCTCCATAAACCGCTCAAGGCGCTCCTGCTTCAGCTCTTCAGCTATCGCCCCCGGCAGGTCATTGGCTGGAGCCCCCTCAATGTCTGAGTAGGCGAAGGCACCGGCACGATCAATTCGTGCCTCTTTGATAAATTCGAGCAGCTGCTCAAAGTCATCTTCGGTCTCACCGGGGAAGCCGACAATAAAGGTGGAGCGTATCGCCAGATCAGGGGCTGTACTGCGCCACTGTTCAATACGCCTGACGGTCTTCTCCTGATTACCGGGTCGGCGCATCGATTTAAGTATAGAGGGGCTAGCATGTTGTAGCGGCACATCGAGGTATGGAAGGACAAGACCATCGGCCATCATCTCGACCAGACGATCCACATGGGGATAGGGGTATAGATAGTGGAGACGCAACCATGCCCCCATGCCTCCAAGATGCTTTACCAGCTCATCAATATTGCTCTTGAGCGGCTGCCCCTGCCAGAAACCGGTCCTGTATTTGGTATCGACACCGTAGGCGGCGGTATCCTGAGCCACCACCAGCAGCTCCTCAACACCCGCCTCTACCAGCTTCTCTGCCTCATCAAGGATCTCACCTATCGGACGGCTAATCAGCTTGCCGCGCATTGAGGGGATGATGCAAAAGCTACAGCTCTGATTACAACCCTCAGCTATCTTCAGATAGGCGTAGTGTCTCGGAGTGAGCTTCAGGCCCCCGGGAGGTATTAGGTCAGTATAGGGATCATGTTGTGGTGGCAGTTGTGTGTGTATCGCCTCCATCACCTCAGCCTGAGAGTCGGGACCGGTCACCGCCAGTACACTGGGATGAGCAGTTTCAATCACCCCCTCTTTGGCACCGAGACAGCCGGTCACAATCACTTTGCCATTTTCATCAAGGGCATCGCCGATGGTCTCTAGAGACTCCTGCACTGCGGCATCGATAAAGCCACAGGTGTTGACCACCACCAGGTCGGCATCACCATATTCGCCAACAAACTGGTAACCCTCTGCCCGTAGCTGGGTGAGGATACGCTCAGAATCTACCGTCGCCTTAGGACAGCCCAGGCTGACGAAACCGATCTTTTTAGGTGTGTTACTACTATTAATCTGAATATTCTCTAAGTAAATAGATAGGTAAATGGTATTGATTATGCCTATTGTAACCGCTCACCTGAGCTGAGGGGTTGAAGATCAGCAAAAACCCCATATTATACGCTCATATTATTTTTTTATAACGCGAGGTTGCTATGTCATCAACAAAACCTGAACTAGTCAGTTTCAAGCTCTGCCCATTTGTCCAACGCTCAGTGATTGTGCTGAAGGAGAAGGGGGTTGATTACGACATCACCTATATCAACCTCAAAGAGCCGCCACCCTGGTTTAAGGAGATCTCCCCACTCGGTAAGGTGCCTCTCCTAAAGGTTGGAGAGACCGTTCTATTTGAGTCCGCGGTGATCATGGAGTACCTCGATGAGGTCAATCCACCTTCACTACATCCAACTGATCCGCTACAGAAGGCACAAAACAGGGCATGGAACGAGTTTGCCTCAACACTTCTGGAGAGTCAGTTCAAAATGGTGATTGGCGCCAAAGATGAAGAGGGATGCAACGCTGCAGAGCAAGAGCTAAAAAGTAAGCTCGCACTACTTGAACCGATGATTCAGGGTAGCTTCTTTAATGGAGAGGATTTCTCACTGACCGATGCAGCCTATGCCCCATTCTTTATGCGCCTAAACCTGCTTGAACAGTGGCATCCTATGGGGCTGATCACCGATCTTCCCAAGGTGAGCGCCTGGTCAACCAATCTACTGGAGCGCGCTACAGTAAAAGATTCAGTGGTAGAAGGGTTTGATGAGCTTTATCGCGGATTTATCGGCGGTATGGGCGGCTTTGGAGCCAAGCGCTTCGGCCAATAATAAACAGCCATTGTTGGGCTAGACGCTAACGCGATGCGTTAGACGTCTAGTCCACCAAAACGGTTACGAACCTGATTGTGGACACGTTGTGCCCCGATAAAGTATCCGGCTAATAGCAAAAGAATAATCCCAATCACCCAAGCGATGGGCTCATACTCTTCTGGGATTAGAGCCGACTCTTTGATCTGAGTCAGTTCTGACTGCAACCGCTCTTTTTCAGACTTAATATTGCTGAGCTCCCCTTCGAGTGAGAGGTTCAACTCCTGAACCGTGTCAAACCGTTCCTCTACAGACTGCACCTCCCCCTTCAGGGACTCCAGTTCAGCCTCGACCACCTCAAGCCTCATAAATGCAGGCTTCTCCTCACTCACATAGGTACGACTCACCCAACCGACTCTACCTGCAGGTGTTCTAACCTTATAGTATTTTGAGTCTCCACTATCGAGAATCTCAAGAGCCTCTCCGGTCTTCACCACCGATACTGTTTTCGAACCTGTTACAGGCTCTGCTCTTACGCCAACACGAAGAATATCATTAACATAGATCACACTCTGCGCAAGCAGGTTGCTACTAAAAATAAGCATCAATGTTAGTAAAATTGTTGAGCGACTGATGACCATCTTGGTGCCTTATTGTTCTTCATCCGAGGGACAAATTATCACCTTTTCATTACAAATCTCAACCTTTAGGGATTTCAGCGACTCCCCCCGGCAGGGACCCAGATGACAGAAACCGTCGTTTATACGAAATTGCGCACCATGGGTTGAGCACTGAATCGAACGCCCATCATAAGAGAGAAACTGATCCTGTTGCCA
>JAPHSO010000266.1 GCA_026193675.1 Gammaproteobacteria bacterium
ATTATTGGCATTCTCGGTTTTCGAAAACACAAAAAGTTAGAGACTCAGGACCTTGGGCCAATTCTCTGGCCAACATTGATAGGTGGTCTCGTAGGGGCATCACTGGCCTCTTATGCCCCGGTTTCGCTGCTAAAGCCGATGTTGTTGGGCGTGATGCTCACCATGACCCTAATTATCCTGATTCGCCCCTCAATCATCATTCCACCTCCCGGAACGATTCCAAACAGGGTGGGCGATAGTGTTCGGTCATGGGGCATGCTGCTACTGGCCGGATTTTACGGCGGGTTTGTACAGGCGGGGGTCGGCTTCATTTTAATTGCAGCACTGGCGGGATCACTGCGTTATGACCTTGTGCGGGCCAATGCGCTCAAGCTGGTCTGTTCACTCGGTTTCACCACTGTGGCGTTGGCGATATTTATCATCAACGATCAGGTGCTCTGGTTGCCGGGGCTTGTTCTTGCGATTGGTACGATGGCTGGCGCGCATCTGGCGGTGAAGTTTGCGATCACCGCAAAGCCGAGTACCCTAAAGTGGTTCCTGTTTATCATGACGCTATGTGGCAGTGTCGCAGCGATGATCTTTTAACTGAATATGCTAACTATTGAGAAAGAGTTAAGAGCACT
Organism: Gammaproteobacteria bacterium; assembly: GCA_026193675.1. GTDB lineage: Bacteria > Pseudomonadota > Gammaproteobacteria > Thiohalomonadales > Thiohalomonadaceae > JAOTST01. The sequence continues at coordinate 624 of JAPHSO010000266.1, forward strand.
TGCCGATCCGATTATTGCGGAGCACTCACAGCGTTTTTTTAAAACGGGAAAGGGTGAGTATGGTGAGGGAGATATCTTTTTGGGTGTGCGAGTTCCCATGTTGCGGCAGCTGGTTCGTCAACATAAAGAGGTGAGCGTCGAACAGGCGGTGGGACTGTTGCAATCAAAGTTTCACGAGGTGCGTCTATTGGCGCTGTTTCTGCTGGTGAACCGATTTGAAAAGGGGAGTCTGGAAGTTCAAAAGGAGATCTATCAGATCTACCTGAAGCAGACTGAGCAGATCAATAACTGGGATCTGGTCGATAGTTCGGCACATAAAATTGTGGGCGCCTATCTGCTGGATAAAGAGCGAAAGATTCTCTATCAGCTCGCACAATCAAAAGTGCTCTGGGAGCGGCGTATTGCGATTATTAGCACCTTTGCATTTATTGACTGTGGCGATTTTGACGACACACTAAAAATTTCTAATAAGCTGCTGCATGATTCGGAAGATCTGATCCATAAAGCGGTGGGGTGGGCATTGCGAGAGGTGGGTAAAAAAGATCTGCAGAGAGAAGAGGAATTTTTAAAGGCGCATTACCAGAATATGCCCAGAACAATGTTGCGATATGCGATTGAGAAATTCCCTGAGAAGTTGCGAAAGGATTATCTCAACGGAAATATTTAATCATTGCTTGCAGTCGTTGGCAGAAAGATAGAGACACAAACACCATCACCCTCAGGCCGGTTAATAATCTCAAGAGAACCGTTATGGTAGGTTGCAATCCTGGATGCGACATAGAGGCCGATGCCGAGATGGGGTTCGCCACTTGCACCATGTCGATGCGATAAAATGCCATGAGTTAGATTGGTTAAAATGTTATTTGGAATGAGTGATCCAAAATTACAGATGGTTAGACAGAGCTGCTCGCTAGAGGGGAGCGATAGCTCAAAGGTGATCTCTGAACCGCGGTCTGAAAAGTCGATAGCATTATCTTTTAGTTTATCAAGCAGTTGAGTTATGCGTAGATCGCTACCCTCTATCAGAACTCCCGACGCCATTCCGATATAATTAAAATGATTATCTAGATGGCGCTCTTTAATGTTTGAGAGATACTCCGAAAGGAGCTCGGCCAGATCAAAAACCTCCCGTTCATCTTGTGAAAGTGCATCATCAATATGGGCCGCCTCGGTTAAGCTATGAACAATCAGTTCAAGCTGTCTTAAAGCCCTGTTGGCACCGTCAATCGTTTTCTGATCAAACCGACTGTCTGCATCCATTTTCTGCAGAGACATGCTGATGGTGTTGAGTGGATTTAAAATTTCATGGCGCAAAGTTCGAGGCACACTTTCCAGAAATCCGGTGTAGCTTTTGAGCTGCGAAAGCAGGGATGAGACACCACGCGAAAGCTCACCAATCTCATCACCGGAATATTTACTGGCAGAAACACTCTCTTTAATAAGACGTCCGTTGGTATCGACTGCCGTGGAGACCTCTCGCTGCAGGCTTCTGATACGGTAGGCGAGCCGACTACTAAATAGCAGCAATCCGGCCAGTGCAATAAAAAAGACGATCACTGTCGCAACAATAAGTTTGTCGAGTGACTCGCGCTGCTGAGCCAGAATATTGTTGCTGTTTTTTTCAACCAGAACGGCACCGATAATATCGCTCTCCTGATAGATGGGGTGTGAGGCGACAACCAGCGAATCACCAATCTCCAGAGTATTGCGGTATACACTGCTCTGTCCCGCTAAAGTCTGTGATACCAGATCGGATGCAACCCTGTCGGTTGAAGAGCAGAGCTGGCTCTGTGAGGAATTGTCACCCAGAAGTGCGCGCACTCGACGGAACTGATCCACGATGCATACGTTTGAATCGGCATAACCTAGCCCCTTCAAAATTCTATCGAGTTCAGGTGAGCGGATAATCAATCGGTTCAGGTAGCCGGTCATATCATCGGCAAGGGTGGCCACAACATTATCGACATTACGTTCAACATCACTATTAACATCAGCCACACTGATCAACAGTTGACGATCATCATTAAGCCAGTCGATAGGGAGACGGAACTCCACATCATATCCGTTGGCGACATCTCGCCAAATTGCGCTGAGTTGGTAGACAGGTTTGCCGGTAACCGGTCGAATCCAGCTCTCATGCATCTCATAAACACTGACATTACCGGGAGACTCATTGAGAAGGGCGTACCTTTTTATGGCTCCCGATTGGTCGATCAGCTCAATACGGATCTGATCACTTCGATCAAGACGCGCATAACGGGGATGACGATGAACCACGGTGCTATCGGTGACGTTGATCAGACCGTAGAGATATTCATTGTGCTCACCCAGTAGCAGCCCAAAAGAGACTGGGGCTACGGCTCCTGCAGTCCGGTCATAGACAACACTCTCAGGTCCAAACATTCTCTTCTGCGATAGTAGTGGCCCCCAATCACTGCCATAACCATCGATCACCTTTTTATCATCAAGCTGATAGACGTAGAGTGAACTCTCCTCAACCAGTGAACTGGCGGGTAGATTGGATGGATTAAACAGATCAGAGCGATTGTGCAAAATGGTGGCAATCGCTTTGGCAGAGAGTAGCTGCGCATCTCCCTGCCCCTGCACCAGAAACTCCTTCATCTCGTCCATATAGCGGTAGCCAAGCCAGGGTAGCGCCATCAGAAACAGTGAGCTGAATGCGATGATCTGCATCCACAGCGAGAGACGGCGTCGAATTTTGTTTTTAGTATTTAACATATCCAACCGTAACCGAAACCATACTTGGTTTTTATGCAGTTAAAGCCGGCATCGACCTGCTTGAATTTTTTACGCAGGTGGAGGATGTGGGTGTTAATTGTATTGTCTTCCACAACACCCTGTTTGGTCGCTTTAATCAGCGCCTCAATGCTGACACCGTCAGGACTATTTAATATCGCCTGCAGAATATCGTATTCGGTTGGGGTCAAATTGATTGGCTGCTCTTTCCACTGTATCGACATTGTCGATTCATCAACCAGCAGGTGGCCCATCTGCAACCTTTTAGAATTATCAAGGGATTGATTGGTGCTCTCCTTGATCTGGAACAGGGAGCGGACACGGGTGATCAGAAATTCTAGAGAGATGGGTTTGGTCTGGTAATCCCATGCACCGAGTTGCAGTCCGTAGATCTTATCGAGCTCATCGCCACGGCTGGTGAGAAAGATGATGGGGAATTGAGCATCCCTATCTTTTAGATAGCGGCAAACTTCGAAACCGCCACCCACCTCATCTCCCAAAATAATATCGAGAATGGCCAGGTCAGGCATCGACAGCTCAAAAGATGCCAATGCCGATTTACGATCAGCGAATTCGATCACCTCATAACCGCTGTTACGCAGTGCCTCAGCATAATGCTGGCGCTGACTGGCATCGTCCTCAACTATCGCTATGACTCTGTTCATGGGGTCAATCTACCTCAGTTTATGGAGATTGTGGAGTCAAATTCCGACATCTCCATTTTTTGTCCATTTTCTCTCCACCCAGTCGCAAAGATTGAAATGGTTGAGCTGGGTTTAATAGAGCCCGTAACAAGGTGAGTTCACAAAGCGTGAACCACAAATTTTTTCAAACAGGAGAAAAACCATGAAAAAGAGAATCATCTCAATTGCAGTTGCTTCAGTGCTGGCAGCAAGTTCAACCCAACTGATGGCTGAACAGAATGATAGTGACTTCAAATTAAGTGCAGACAACTACACCTCGATGGGTATCGGAGCGGCTGCAGGTGCACTAATCGCAGGCCCCGCCGGTCTGGTTATTGGCGGGATTATGGGAACAATGTACAACCCACAAGATATTGAGCCGGTGTCAGATTTTCAGGAGAGTTATAGCGAGACAAATCTGGCTGTAGAGCAATCGGAGCAACCGTTGGAGAATCGTGTTGAAGAGGTTCAGCAGGCAGAGAGCGTTAATGCCGAGTCGATTGAGGATGATGCGACAGAGGCTGTAATGGTTGCATCAGCAAACAGCAGTCCTTCATTCAACTACTCTAAGCAGCAGGAGGAGACCAATCGAATTAAAGAGATCATCACCTATGATCTGAGTATGGATGTCTACTTCAAACCGGGTAGTGTCAATTTTGAATCGTTCTATGCTCGCCAGCTATCGAGCGTTCTTAATCTGATGAAGGCGATGCCTGAGTTACAACTCAATCTTGATGGTTATTCAGATCGGCAGGGCAGTGAAGCGGATAATCTACAGCTCTCCACGGAGCGACTCGATTCGGTTAGAGACTATTTTGTGAGCAATGGAATTGATGTTAACCGCATCAATCTGCAGGCACATGGTGAAAAGAACTTTGTCTCAACACCGGGTGAGCTCGAATCCTACATCTTTGATCGACGTGTCGTGGTGAGCTTTGAGATCTCTCCGCAACAGGGATCAAAAAGTGCTGTCGCCTCGCTAACGGAACAGTCCTCCATGTAGTGATATATCCGGTCCTCAAAATTGAGGGCCGGCTATTTTTGTTAATAAAAATTTATCGACAGGAAATAGTGATGTATATGACACGACATGCAGCAGCACGACAGCAGAAAAAGGCGATTCCACCTCTAATCATCAATTGGTTATGCGAATTTGGATGTCGCAGAAGAGGAATGAATGGAACAACCGTGATCTATTTTGATAAGGAGAGCAAGCGCTCCCTCTGTACTGAGGCGGGTCAAATGGTGATTAGACGACTGGGGGATATGCTCGATGCCTATCTGGTGATGAGCGAAGGAAGGATTATCACAGTTGGACATCACTTCAAGCCTTTAAAGCACAGATAAAAATATCGTAAGGAAATCATCATGAACTACAAAAGTGATCTGGGGTACAGCTATAAGCGACCCAACAAATTTAGAAAGTTTTTAATTCGACTGCTCATTACAGTTATCACCCTTGTGCTACTGTTTCTATTTGCCGGCACGGTATATGCGGATGAAGACTCATCTTCAAACAGACCTGACCTGAATTCAGTAACACGGGGTTCAGTGTGGTTACTGCCGGCTGATGGCATCTATCTCGAGGCGATTCAACTCAACTCACAGGTCAATATCGATATCAGCGGAATGATCGCCAGGGCCAAAGTGAGGCAGCAGTTTAGAAACACCAGCAGCCGTTGGGCAGAGGGGATATATGTTTTTCCATTGCCGGAAAATGCTGCGGTAGATCACTTCAGACTTGTTGTGGATGGGCGGATTATTGAAGGGGAGATTCAGGAGAAACAGCAGGCGAGAAAAACCTATGAAAAGGCCAAACGACAGGGGCAACGAGCAGGCCTGGTAGAGCAGCAGCGTCCCAACATTTTTACCACCGCTCTTGCCAATATTCCTCCCGGTGCAGAGATGAGCGTGGAGATCGAATATCAACAGACGCTGCAATATCGTGATGGACACTATCTGCTTCGCTATCCGCTGGTCGTTGGGCCACGATACATCACCCCTTCAAAAGAGGGTGCCCAGAATCCAATGATCGATTTTGGTGTGTTTAGTGAGTCATCGCAAAAATCGAAAGAGATCAATAAAACATCTATCAATATCAATCTGGATGCCGGTATTGCCGTTTCAAATATCGTGAGCACCACACATCTGATTAAGGTGATACCCATCAGCGAAAGTCGGCATATCGTCACATTAAGAGATAGCAGTGTCCCCTCTGATCGTGACTTTATTCTGAGCTGGAAACCGCTACTAGGCAAGCGACCGACCGCCGCTGTCTTCAACCAGAAACATGACGGTTTCGACTACAGTCTGCTACAGATCTATCCACCATCAACTAAACTCTACAATCAGAGGGATATACCCAGAGATGTGGTGTTCATTCTCGATGTCTCCGGCTCTATGGCGGGAACCTCAATCAGACAGGCTAAATCTGCACTCAAACTGGCGCTCGATAGGCTGACGCCATCCGACAAGTTCAATATTGTCTGGTTTAACAATAGTGCGCAGATGATCTACTACAATTCAGAGCCGGCAAGCTATGAGCGTATCAAATATGCCAAGAAGTTTATCGACTCACTCAATGCCGGCGGTGGTACAGAGATGTTGTCTGCTCTGAAACTGGCACTGAGAGTGCAGCCGGAAGAGGCGTTTCTACGCCAGGTTGTTTTCCTCACCGATGGCAATGTGAGTAATGAGCGCGATCTCTTCTCCTATATAGCGTCACACCTGGGTGAAAATCGTCTATTTACGGTGGGAATCGGTTCAGCTCCCAATAGCTTTTTTATGAAGAAGGCGGCGCAGGCGGGGCGCGGTAGCTACACCTTTATTAAAGATGTTCAGGAGGTGGCGGCCAAGACCAATATTTTATTGAGAAAACTGGAGACGCCAGCCCTCACCGATATCCAGATCGC
>JAPHSO010000166.1 GCA_026193675.1 Gammaproteobacteria bacterium
AGGGCGTCACCCACTCAGTTTTGAGCAGTTGTTGACCATTGATGATCACCAAACCCATCTGCAAACAGTCGATTATCTGGCCAAAAACGCACGACCTACAGTGGTACTTGCTGCCAGCGGTATGTGTAGTGGTGGACGGGTGGTTAACTACCTGAAGGCTTTGATACAGGATGAGCGCCACGACATTCTTTTTGTGGGGTATCAGGCTCAAGGGACTCCAGGGCGGGATATTCTAAAATATGGTCCTGACAACGGATATGTGGAGCTGGATGGGCAGAGATATACCATTAATGCCGGCGTAGAGGCGATTGCCGGCTATTCAGCCCATGCTGATCAGAAGGATCTGGTTAACTTTGTGAAACGGATGCGAGTGAAACCACGTGAGATTCGACTGGTGCATGGGGATGCAGAGGTAAAGCAGGTATTACAGAGAGAGTTACGACAATATTTCCCTCGGTGCTCTGTGAGCACATGATGAAGAGGGATTAGCTATTCTCTCCGTCATCTATGCGTAGAGCTCGCTTTTGTGAAGCGGTAATAATGAGAGCAATGAAAAGAGCCAACATACCGCTCAGTAGCGTTCCTAATACAACCATTAATTTACGATTAGGTTTTTCTGCTACACCATCAACTGAGGCGGTCTGGTTAACTTGATAGAGAGCAGCATCGCCAAACTCAAAGTTGATCTGTTTTAACCTATCCAGCTCGTTCATTTTAGCGGGCAGTTCATCGATGAATGGATCGTCAGATATTCTGTTTATTAACTCTTTAAGCTTGGTGTCATTTTCAAGAGTATTGATCTGAAATCTTAGTTTTGAAATTTCAGGAATGAATGGGGTCAGATCTTCTCTCTCTTGTAGAATTTTAATCTTTGCTGAGAGATGCAGCGTACCCAGCAGAAATAGCATGGAATCGCTGCTCTTGCCTACATTGATCTGAGTTTGGGGAGCGGCGCTTTTAGTTATGTTGGTAGCTGCGAGCATATCGAGAGTGGTCGGCTTGGTGATACCTGAACTCTTGGCCAGTTGATACGCCTCCTGAAGATGGATGATCTGGTTATCGACATCTTTTCCTTTTTTCTCTTTGAGAAGAGCAATTTGTTGTTGCAGTTCCTCAATTTTTGTTGCGTTGTTCTCAATCATCTTTGCAATCAGTAACTCTCTGGAACGCTTAGCACTATCCCTGAGAAGCTGGATATCACGATGAATACTTTGGGAGCGAAGTGAGATATCCAGAAATCCCTCATCCTTGATCTCTTTGATGATCCGCTCTTCGATATACTGAATATAGCCATTGAGCACGGCTACAGTCTCAGCCTCATTGGTGCTGGTGAGGCTTACCTCAAAAAGCTCAGGGATATGGACAACCTCTCCTTTGACAGCCTCAGGTTCTAATAGGGTGACCTGCAGTCCACCGGCAAAGCTAATAGCGCTTTGCTCCAGATTCTTTTCATTAAAGTTAGTAATCATCCTTGGAAAGGGATTGGTCTGAATCAGATAGTTTTTAAGATTCTCTTTTGATTTCACCTGATCAAAAAAGCGTTTAAAAAGCTGTTTGGCGGTAAATTGGCTATAGCCATTTTCATTAATGGGCAATATCTGTGATTCTGTGGGTGCGCGCACAGAGGTGCTAGATTCATAAACCCTGGGGATGCTTAGCGCAACAGCGGTGGATATGAGGGCGCCAGATAAGGTGATTGCAATGATCAACTTCCACTGTGACAGTAGCGAAGAGAAGAGTTCAAACAGGTCAATCTCATCTTCTGGAGGCATTTGATAGTAGAGTGGTTGTGAGGGCGGGGTTCCCTGATTGAGTTCCATCGATCCTTGTGATTCCTTTCCTGTCTCTTTCACTAATTAAGCTCTATTTGTTAGGTTGGTAACGAAAATACTCGATCCATGAATAAGATTCAATTGGGATGGAGCAGATATATGGTTATATACAAATTTCAGGCTGGGGTCGGAGTCGTCGTAAAATTATCCGTTAAATCAATTCATATATCGGGGCTAATTTGAATACCAGGATGATAAATGGGGCGACTCCGACCCTGAGGGATGTAGTTGTGCGATTGTGGTGTATCTCAGGCAATAAAAAAGGGGTTGCATCGCTGCAACCCCTTTTTAATGTATGGCGTCCCCAAGGTCCCTTCCTGTAGTAGCTCACATCGAAGCTGTCACATCCTTTTGTATTCAAGCTATCAGAGAGCAGCCAGAGAACAGCTCTACATAGCCATTTAGAGTCTCACAATTCCGGCGCCAGCCGGTTTTTTTTGTGCCTACAGAAAGGCCTTGGCCACTATGTTTAGCCCCATCCCCCGTACCCCCTGTGAGTATTTTTGCGCTCGGCGAGCTTAAAAATGACAAAACTCGTCCATTCGGACTCGAATATTCCGAAAAGGTGGGGGGTGGCACTATAAAAAAACCAGCGCGGTGACGATAATTTGACGCTAAGTTATTGATAGTTGAGAGG
>JAPHSO010000244.1 GCA_026193675.1 Gammaproteobacteria bacterium
CAGAATTTCGCGCTTGGCTGCTAAATTTCTTCTAGACATCTTTAGAAACCTTTATATGTTAAGACTTAGGACGCTTGGTACCGTACTTAGAACGGCCAGCCTTACGATCACTAACACCAGCGGTATCAAGTGAGCCGCGAACAACGTGATAACGGACACCAGGCAAATCTTTTACACGACCGCCACGAATCAGCACCACCGAGTGCTCCTGCAGATTGTGGCCTTCACCACCAATATATGAGGAAACTTCGAAACCGTTAGTCAAACGAACACGAGCAACCTTACGCAGTGCAGAGTTTGGCTTTTTAGGTGTCGTAGTATAGACACGAGTACAAACGCCACGCTTCTGTGGACACGCCTCAAGGGCCGGAACATTACTCTTAGCCTTCTTGCGGCTACGAGGTTTACGTACTAACTGGTTAATTGTCGCCATAATCCCATATTTCTCCAGGGCAAAACAAAACGACAGGACGGCACGAGCCGACCTGTCAGAAAAGAGGCGGAATTGTAGAGATGCAGAGGCTCTTTGTCAACCAGATCTTCCTGAGAAGGGTCATTCACCGATATGTAGAATAATTTTGATACTCTGAATGGCGATAAGCACCCATATATAAGGTATATAAACACCCCTCTCCCCCAGAAATAGAAAAGCCGGCGACTCTTGCGAGCCGCCGGCTTTCTATTTGGCTATGGAGAGCCTACTCCGCAGCGCTCTCCTGAGTCACTTCGGTCTCTGCCGCCTCAACTACAGGAACCTCAACTTGAGGCTCCTCAGTCTCAACAGCTTCCATCTCATCACCAAAGGCCTCTTCAACACGCTTGCGGCGACGCTCACTGTGGTAAGCCAGACCGGTTCCCGCAGGAATCTGGCGACCCACAATAACGTTCTCTTTAAGTCCACGTAGTCTATCGATTTTACCTGTAACGGCTGCATCGGTGAGCACTCGAGTGGTCTCCTGGAATGAGGCCGCTGAAATGAACGACTCAGTTGCCAGTGACGCCTTAGTGATACCCAGGAGCATTCGCTCACAGGTCGCCTCAACACCACCTTTAGCGGTTGCCTTCTCATTCTCATCAAGGATGCGAGCATATTCGACCTGCTCTCCCTTGAGGAACTTCGTGTCTCCACCGGTTTTGATCTCAGCTTTACGCAGCATCTGGCGAATAATAACCTCGATGTGCTTGTCGTTGATCTTTACACCCTGGAGGCGGTAGACATCCTGAACCTCATTAACGATGTAGCTTGCCAGCTCCGCAACACCCTTCAGACGCAGGATATCGTGTGGATTGAGCTCACCCTCAACAATGGTTTCACCCTTCTCAACATGCTCACCCTCGAACACATTGATGTGACGCCATTTAGGGATCAGCTCTTCGTAGGTCTCGCCTTCACTTGGAGTGATTACCAGACGACGCTTACCTTTGGTCTCTTTACCGAAGCTAACGGTACCTGAAATCTCAGCCATAATTGACGATTCTTTCGGTTTACGCGCTTCGAACAGGTCCGCAACCCGTGGCAGACCACCGGTGATATCACGAGTCTTTGAAGACTCCTGCGGAATACGGGCGAGTACATCACCCACACCCACTTTAGCACCATCACTCAAGCTTACGATCGCACCACCTGGCAGGAAGTACTGCGCAGGAATCTCTGTGCCCGGAATATTGATGTCATTACCTTTGTCATCAACCAGTTTGACCATTGGACGCTTGTCTTTACCGGCAGTTGCACGCTGTTTTGGATCAAGTACAACCAGTGAAGATAGACCGGTAACATCATCGGTCTGTTTCTGAACGGTAATACCCTCTTCAAAATCTGAGAAGGTGACCTGACCGGTAATTTCGGTAATAACTGGGTGTGTATGTGGATCCCAGGTTGCCAGAATAGAGCCAGCATCAACCTCTTGCTCATTGGTCACGTCAATTCGTGCCCCATATGGAACCTTATAACGCTCACGCTCACGACCACTGCTATCAACAATCGTCAACTCACCAGAACGAGATACCGCCACCACATAACCGTCGATATGCTCAACTGTCTTGATGTTGTGCAGACGTACACGTCCACCACTCTTATTCTGAATGTTGTTCGCTGCTGCTGAACGGGATGCGGCACCACCAATGTGGAAGGTACGCATGGTCAACTGGGTACCCGGCTCACCGATTGACTGTGCTGCGATAACGCCCACAGATTCACCAGCATTAACCAGATGCCCCCGAGCCAGATCACGACCGTAGCAGGTTGCACAAACGCCATAACGTGTATCACAGGTGATCGCTGAACGTGCCCTGAGATGGTCGATAGAGAGCTCTTCGATACGCTGAACCATTGCTTCATCAAGCAGGGTGTTGCGCGGAATTGCCACCTCATCGGTACCAGGGATCATCACATCTTCAGCCGTTACACGACCAAGAACTCGTTCGTGTAGCGGCTCAACAACATCACCGCCCTCAATTAGACTGTGAAGCGCAAGACCGCGGGAAGTACCACAATCAACATCGGTGACAACCATATCTTGAGCCACATCAACCAGACGACGCGTCAGGTAACCTGAGTTTGCAGTCTTAAGTGCGGTATCGGCCAGACCTTTACGTGCACCGTGAGTCGAGATGAAGTATTGAAGTACCGAAAGACCTTCACGGAAGTTCGCAGTAATTGGGGTCTCGATGATCGAGCCATCCGGCTTGGCCATCAGTCCACGCATACCGGCAAGCTGACGAATCTGAGCGGGGCTACCACGAGCACCTGAGTCGGCCATCATATAGACCGAGTTGAAGGAGTCCTGCTTCACCATGTTGCCTTGGCTATCTTCAACATCCTCCTGTCCCAACATATCCATCATCGCCTTAGCGACCTGGTCGTTGGTGTGAGACCAGATATCAACAACTTTGTTGTAACGTTCACCGTTGGTAACCAGACCAGAGATATACTGATTTTCGATCTCTTTAACCTCTGCCTCAGCACGAGCCAGGATGTCCACCTTAGTTGGAGGAATCATCATATCGTCGGCGCAGAATGAGACGCCTGAACGAGATGCCATACGGAAACCGAGATACATCAACTGGTCGGCAAAGATAACGGTGTCTTTCAGACCCTGCTCACGATAGCAGTAGTTAATGATGGCAGAGATCGCCTTCTTAACCATTGGCTTATCAGCCAGAGCAAAGGGAATACCTGCTGGAACGATATCAAACAGCAGGGCGCGGCCCACTGTTGTATCTTTAATAGAGGTCACTTTCTGCGGCTCGCCATCTTCACCTGTTACAGTTTCAGTGATGCGGACCTTAACCTTCGCTTGCAGATGAACGGTGCCGGTATCATAGGCACGACGAACCTCATTAAGGCCCGAGAAGACCATCCCCTCACCCTTTGAGTTAACACGCTCACGGGTCATAAAGTAGAGACCAAGAACCACGTCTTGAGAAGGAACAATAATCGGCTCACCATTTGCTGGTGAGAGGATGTTATTGGTCGACATCATCAGTGCACGTGCTTCAAGCTGTGCCTCGATAGAGAGTGGTACGTGTACCGCCATCTGGTCACCATCGAAGTCAGCGTTGAATGCTGCACAGACGAGAGGGTGTAGCTGAATCGCCTTACCTTCGATCAGGGTAGGCTCAAACGCCTGGATACCAAGACGGTGAAGAGTCGGAGCACGGTTAAGCATAACCGGATGCTCACGAATAACATCTTCGAGGATATCCCAAACTTCAGGCCCCTCTTTCTCAACAATCTTTTTAGCCGCCTTAATGGTTGTTGCCAGACCTTTAAGCTCAAGCTTACTGAAGATAAACGGCTTAAATAGTTCAAGCGCCATCTTCTTAGGCAGACCACACTGATGCAGTTTAAGCGTGGGGCCAACCACGATGACCGAACGACCAGAGTAGTCAACACGCTTACCAAGAAGGTTTTGACGGAAGCGACCCTGCTTACCTTTGATCATATCTGCAAGCGACTTCAATGGGCGCTTGTTAGAGCCGGTAATGGCACGTCCGCGACGTCCATTATCGAGCAGTGCGTCAACAGACTCCTGCAACATACGCTTTTCGTTACGTACGATAATGTCGGGCGCATTCAGATCCAGTAATCTTTTCAGTCGGTTATTACGGTTAATAACACGACGATAGAGGTCATTCAGATCTGAGGTGGCAAAACGGCCACCCTCAAGAGGGACCAGTGGACGCAGTTCGGGTGGTAGAACTGGTAGCACTTTAAGCACCATCCACTCAGGCTTATTGCCAGATTCGATGAATGCCTCAATCAGCTTCAGACGCTTGGTCAGCTTCTTTAGCTTGGTCTCAGAGTTGGTCTGTGGGATCTCATCGCTCAATTTGGCGAATTCGGTCTTCAGATCCATCGCTTTGAGCATGGCTAGAATCGCTTCGGCACCCATTAGCGCCTCAAACTCATCCCCATACTCTTCAATCGCATCAAGATAGGTCTCATCTGAAAGCAGTTGGCCACGCTCAAGCTCGGTCATACCGGGCTCGGTTACGACAAATGCCTCAAAATAGAGAACACGCTCAATATCACGCAGGGTCATATCAAGTAGCAGACCCAGACGCGAAGGTAATGACTTGAGGAACCAGATGTGGGCAACAGGTGAGGCCAGGTCAATATGACCCATGCGCTCACGACGTACCTTTGAGAGGGTTACCTCAACGCCACACTTCTCGCAGATAACACCGCGATGCTTGAGGCGCTTATATTTTCCACAGAGACATTCGTAGTCCTTAACTGGGCCAAAGATCTTGGCACAGAAGAGACCATCACGCTCTGGGCGGAATGTACGGTAGTTGATGGTCTCTGGCTTTTTAACTTCACCATATGACCATGAACGAATTTTATCGGGTGAGGCCAGACCGATTCGAATTGAATCGAAATCATCAGTTTGACCGCCCTGCTGTTTAAGTAGGTTGAGTAGATCTTTCACTTAATGCACTCCTCTAAATAGTTCACTGTTCGCTTGAATGTGTCGTTCAGCGAACTACTCGTGTTCCTGTTCCAGCTCAATATCGATACCCAATGCGCGGATCTCTTTGACCAATACATTGAACGACTCAGGCATACCTGCATCCATACGATGATCACCATCAACAATGTTTTTATACATCTTGGTTCGACCATTTACGTCATCAGATTTGACGGTAAGCATCTCTTGTAGTGTATGGGTGGCACCATATGCCTCAAGTGCCCAAACCTCCATCTCACCGAAGCGTTGACCACCAAACTGTGCTTTACCACCCAGAGGCTGCTGTGTAACCAGACTATAAGGTCCAGTTGAACGCGCATGCATCTTGTCATCGACAAGGTGGTTGAGCTTGAGCATATACATATAACCAACGGTTACGGGGCGCTCAAATTGCTCACCGGTACGTCCGTCATAAAGAACCGACTGACCCGATTTATCCAGACCACCTAACTCCAGCATATAGTTGAGCTCCTCTTCAGAGGCCCCATCAAATACTGGTGTAGCCATGGGTACACCCTTACGAAGATTTTTCGCCAGTACAATCACCTCTTCATCAGAGAGCGAGCTAATATCTTCAGACTTACCGCTTTTGTTGTAGATCTTGTCGAGGAAATCACGAATCTCACCAATCTTCTGCTGGGCATCAA
>JAPHSO010000068.1 GCA_026193675.1 Gammaproteobacteria bacterium
ATTGCCCTATGCAGATGTTGAGGGTGGCAGCGCACAGGCGCTGGGTGGACTCTATCGGTTTATATCTATACTTTCTGAGGCTCACAGAGAGTTCGGGCATCCCACCTCTTTGACGGAATGGGCGCAGCGTATTACACACTACAGTTCGATGCTATTTGAGAGCGCTATCGCCGATGAGTCGGGGATGGTGAATCTCAATACCCTGATCGAGGAGCTGGATACCAGCCTGGGTTCGCTACACCAGGGTGAAGTAGATGTTGAGGTGGTGGAGCAGTGGCTCAATGGTTCATTGTCAGAGCGAAAGAGCTCTAATGGATTCCTGCGTGGACAGCTCACCTTCTGCTCAATGCTACCGATGCGGGCGATTCCCTTTAGAGTGATCGCCCTCATCGGCATGAATGAGGGTGAGTATCCACGCATTGTGCATCCCTACACCTTTGACTTGATGGGGCAGGATCACCGAACAGGTGATCGTTCTACCCGTAATGATGATCGTGCTCAATTTCTGGAGACACTGCTGTCAGCCCGTGAGAAATTACTCATCACCTATGTGGGGCAGTCGATTCAGGATAATAGTGAAATTTCACCCTCTGCTGTGGTGAGTGAACTGATTGATCTGCTGGAACTCAACTGCCTGCAAAGTGATATTGTCACACGTCACCCCCTTCAGCCCTTTAATCACAGATACTTTAAGCTGGCATCGCCACTGTTTAGCTACTCAGGGCGTGCGGCACAGACTGCCAGAGCATTGATGGGGGCGAAGATACAGAGCGAACCGTGGTGGTCTGGTCAACTGCAACTGCAACTGACGACGGAGAGGGTGATTGAGATCCCTTCGCTGTTCAGATTTTTTAGAGAACCTCAGCGATATTTCCTGGAGAAGAGTCTGGGGATCCGCATTCAGGAGAGAGAGCAAGAGAGCGCCGAGCGTGAACGGTTTGATATCGAACCTTTAGAGAACTATAACGTTAACCAATCTATTGTTGAGCAGATGCTAGATGATAGAGCGGTGGATCGTATTCAGCTGATGAATGACGGTTGGTGGATTGGTGCCACCGGCGAGATTGAGTTAGAGAAGAGAGTTCAGGCGATAGCTCCCTTTGTGGAAAAGATCGATTCATTCAACTTGGGCCAGCAACGGGATGTGGTGGATGTTGATATCGAGGTGGGCTCTTATCAACTCGTAGGTCAGCTTGTTCATCATCATGAGAGAGGAGCGCTACTCTACCGTTTTGGCAGAATGAAGGGGAGCGACCTGCTTAAAGGATGGCTCTACCACCTGATTGCAAACAGACTAGAGGCGGTTGAAACTACCGTGGTGACTCAGGATAGAGTACTGCATTTCCTGCCTGAGATGTGTGATTCAAAATCGCTAGAGCGGTGGCTGGCACTCTATAGTTCTGGACAGTCAGAGCCGAGTGAGCTCTTTGTTGAACCGGCCTATGCATACCTAAAACAGCTTTCCGTCAAAAGTAACAAGAGCCCCCTCGCTGCGGCACGGAGCAAATTGCATGATCAGCTTTCACAGGACTATAACAGTGAATTGATAACACTCTATCGTGGTGTAGATGACATTGATGGCCTGATTCCAGAGAAGTTTGAATTGTTGTGCCAGGAGTTACTGGTGCCGATCTGGAGTCAGTTGCTGTGACGATTAGAGTCTTTGATCCATTTAGAGAGTCGCTCGAAAAAGGGGTTAACCTGATTGAGGCGAGTGCAGGTACAGGCAAAACCTATACCATCGCCATGCTGATCCTGCGTTTTGTTGTTGAACGTGGATTAACGATTGAGCAGTTGCTGGTTGTCACCTTTACTCGAGCTGCCACAGAGGAGTTAAGGGTCAGGATTCGTAGTCGTCTACGAGAGGCGTTAAATCTGGCACTTAATCTCCAGGTGGATGATGAGCCATCAAAATCAGACCTGCAGCCCTGGCTGATGCAGCTGGATATACCTGCAGAGGAGATTATCAGGCGTCTTCGAACCGCCATCCTCGATATTGACCGCTCATCGATATTTACCATTCATGGACTCTGCCAACGTCTGTTAAGTGAATTTCCACTTGATGGTCGACAGCAGTTCGAGCAGGAGCTGATTGCCGATACCAGTGCCATGATGCAGAACATCATGGATGATCTCTGGCGGCGGGAGTTCTATCAAAGATCCCAGGATGAGGTGGCACTGCTGCGTTGGCGTTATCGTACCCCTGAAGCTCTTTATGGGTCTCTGCAAGGAATCGACTGGCGTCAGAAGATCTATCCTGAGGCTGAGGGGATTCAGCCTGTACTTGAAGTGTTAATGGCAACAACCGCAAAACTTCAAAAGCAGTGGCTGTCTGTACGTGATGATCTACATACCCGAATTTCCACAATGGTTGCTGAGGGCCATTTCATCAAGGCATACGCCGATGGCTTTGAACTCTCCTGGCGCGAGCTTGATCAATTCTGTAGCGGGCAGGGGAGTGAAGTGCCTAAACTCTCTGTTTTGCAGATGCTCTCACTGGAGCTGTTGCAGAGCCCCAAAGGTCTAAAGAAAAACCGTTATGAGCAGGCTGAAGAGATTCACTTCAGACTATTAGATAGCTTTATTGAACAGCTTGAGCAGTTACAGTTGCAGCTGCGCCTGAGCGCACTGGCATGGCTCTCCTGTGAGTATGAGGTTCGAATGGAGCGGGCGAGCCTACTGTCGTTCGACAGTCTGATTGAGCGAATGGGAACGCTGTTGGAGGGAGAGCAGAGTGAATCGCTAAAACGGCTGATTCAGGATAAGTATGCCGTCGCATTGATAGATGAGTTTCAGGATACCGATCAGACCCAGTGGTCTATCTTCTTCAAACTATTTGGTGGTGGGCAGCACTTCCTCTATCTGATCGGTGATCCCAAGCAGGCGATCTACAAATTTCGTGGTGCCGATATTTTCACCTACTTTGCGGCACAAAGTGAGGCACATCATTTATACACCCTAGAGAATAACTGGCGCTCCACGCCACACCTGGTCGATTCGGTTAACACTCTCTTCTCTGGTCATGAGAACCCCTTTAGATTTGAGCAGTTACAGTTTCATCCAGTCACTGCGGCGAGACGCATTGAGGATGGTCATATTATCGACAGTGGTGAGGTGGTCCCACCGATGGCGCTGTGGCAACTCCCTCAGTCGGAGCAGAAAAACGGGTTCTGGTCTGCGACCAAAGCAGATAGTCACATTCGTTCAGCGGTGATCGCTGAAATAGTAAAACTGCTGGAGGCAGACGCCACTGCCAGTTTGGTTGAAGGGGCCAG
>JAPHSO010000376.1 GCA_026193675.1 Gammaproteobacteria bacterium
GTTGTCGCCGGTGTATCTCATCCCATCGTCAAGGCAAAACAGTGGAGTCAGGCCGGTCTGATCGCCAAGCTGGTGTTGCTACTGGTCGCCAATATCCTCTTCTACCTTGGGGTGACCGGCGTTCTGGAGAACGGCTACCACATCGGCCTCTATCTGGGACTCTATCTTATTCTCGCCATCATCTTTGAGATGGGACGCCGAGTGATCGGCTTCTTCATCGAGCGCGGTGTCGATCAACCGGCATCCCTGAAGAACTGGCGTTGGGTTGATCTCAGCAGTATGGTCCTGCTACTGCTGTTTACCCTGTTTGACCTCTTTCTCAGCTTCCCCAATATCACTGCCCTGTTGGCGCTCGGTCTCACCGTTGTGCACAGTGTACGGCTGTTCGGCTGGTATACCCCAGGGATCTGGCAAAAACCACTGCTTTGGTCCCTCTATATCGCCTATATTTTCATTGTCTTCGGTTTTGCCCTGAAGGCGGCCACCGTTTGGTTCGGTATCTCCTACCTGCTCGCGGTACACGCCTTTACTGTCGGCGGTATTGGTATGATCACCCTCGGTATGATGTCGCGAGTCGCTCTGGGCCACACCGGACGCAGTGTGTTTGAGCCACCCAAAGCGGTCTCCGCAATTTTTGCACTACTGCTTGTAGCCGCTGTTGTGCGAGTTATACTCCCTATGCTCTCTCTCGGAGATTACGCGACACTGATGCTAGTCTCTCAGGTATTGTGGATTGCCGCTTTTGCCCTGTTTACCCTCATCTATGCACCGATGCTATTTACCCGACGTATTGATGGTGGCCCCGGATAGGCGCTGCAGTCCATATCAGTTGCTGCATGGATTCAGATGATAAAGAAGATTGATATAAGACAGTTACGCGTAGGGATGTACATCGATGACCTTGATGCCAACTGGCTTGATCACAACTTTGTCACCCAGCGTTTTGCGGTTAAAGATCATAAGACTCTCCAGAAGTTAATCAAATCGGGGCTTAAGCACCTCTATATCGACACCGACAAAGGGAAGGATGTCGAAGAGGCTCCAACCATTGAGGTGGTGCAGGAGCGTGTTGAGGAGGAGGTGCGGCATGTTGCACCATCTGAGAAGCCTCTTGAGAACCGGGTCAGCGTAGAGGAGGAGCTCAGCGCCGCCCGGGGCATCTACAAAGAGGCCTCCGGCATCATGCAGAACCTGATGGAGGGGATGCGCTTTGGTAAGGAGATCGAGGTCAACTCCGTTCGCGAGATCTCCGATCAGATGGTCGAGTCGGCATTCCGAAATAAAGATGCGCTGATCAGCTTGAGCCGTATTAAAGATAAAGATCACTACACCTACATGCACTCGGTCAGTGTCTCAGGACTGATGATCACCTTTGGCCGCACAATGGGATTTGATAAACAGCGGATTCGCGACATTGCCATCGGCGGACTGCTGCACGACATCGGCAAGATGGAGACCCCCGACAAAATTCTCAACAAACCGGGCAAACTGACCGATCACGAGTTCGACATTATGCGCTCTCATGTGGTCTACAGCAGAGAGCTGCTGCAGGACCAGACAGGTATCACCCAGGATGCCCTTGATGTTGCCGCTCAGCATCATGAACGGGTGGATGGCAGTGGCTACCCTTTAGGGTTGAAGGGCGATGAGATTTCAGAGGTGGGACAGATGTCGACCATTGTCGATGTCTATGATGCGCTCACCTCAGTACGGGTCTACAAAAATGCCTGGGAGCCCAATCTGGTTCTAAAAAAATTGATGGAGTGGAGTAGCAGCCACTTCAATCCCACACTGGTGCATATGTTTATCCGCTGCCTCGGCGTCTACCCGATTGGCGCGATGGTCGAACTCGAATCTGGCCTGATCGGTATCGTGATTGAACAGAATGAGGTCAACCTGCTCAAACCAAAAGTTAAGATCGTCTATAGCGCCAAACACCATCACTATGTTCCTGCCCATGAGGTCGATCTTGAAAAGAGTGATGACTTTATCAAAACAGCAATCGATCCAAAAAAATATCAAATTAATCCAACCACCTTCTACTACTAATCCTATCCGGGGGGATCATGACCACCCCAACAGATTTTCTATTGATGGCCTCACCACCTGGCAACGAGAGATGGCACATCTAACTGGGATTTCCTATGGCGGAGTCTCTTTAGGGGAGTAGCAACCCAGCCCCTTTCACCATCGTTTGAAAAACTTCTACAGTCCGCTGCTGTATACTACGGCTCTGGCAACAATCCCTATGCCATACCCTAGAGACACCACCCCCAGACAGGACTATCACTTTGAGCCAAGCCCCCTTCTCAAGCCTTAAGCTGCACGCTGACCTGCTTAAAAATATCTCATCCCTCGGCTATGAGACGATGACCCCGATCCAACAGCAGAGCCTGCCGCATATCCTTGCAGGTAAAGATGTGATCGCTCAGGGCAAAACAGGCTCTGGTAAGACTGCAGCATTCACCCTAGGACTATTGCAAAAACTTGAGGTGAAGCGTTTTCGAATTCAGTCACTGGTGCTCTGCCCGACTCGAGAGCTGGCCGATCAGGTGGCGAAAGAGATTCGCCGTCTGGCCCGTACGATTCACAACATCAAGGTCTTGACCCTGGCAGGCGGTACGCCGCTGGGGCCACAAATTGGCTCCCTTGAGCACGGTGCCCACATCATTGTGGGTACCCCCGGCCGTATTGAAGATCATCTAAACAAAGAGACTTTAAGGTTGGATGATCTCAATATGCTGGTGCTTGATGAGGCCGATCGGATGCTGGAGATGGGTTTCCAGTCTGCTCTGGATGCCATCGTTGATAAGACACCTAAGCGACGTCAAACACTGCTGTTTAGTGCCACCTTCCCCCGTCAGATTCAATCGATCGCTGAGCGTATTATGGTCAAGCCTGAGATGATAAAGGTTGAGTCCACCCATGATAGCGAATCGATTAAACAGCACTTCTACAAGGTGAATGATAACGAACAAAGGATGGTCGCACTGCGTCTGCTTTTGTTGCAGCATAAACCTGAATCGACCGTCGTATTCTGCAACACCAAGCGAGAAACCCAGGAGGTTGCTGATGCACTTCACGGTTACGGTTTTAGTGTTATGGCGCTACATGGTGATTTGGAGCAGCGAGATCGGGATCAAACCCTGGTACAATTTTCCAATAAAAGTGTCTCAATACTTGTGGCGACCGATGTCGCCTCTCGCGGTCTGGATATCGACGCACTTGATGCTGTAATCAACTTTCATATCGCACGCGATGCTGATGTCCATACTCACCGCATTGGCCGCACAGGCCGCGCAGGTAGCAAGGGGATCGCCTGCTCTCTCTACAGTGACAAAGAGCAATATAAGGTCGAAATGCTTGGCCACTTCCTGGGTCAGCGTATCGAAGGCGAACCACTCCCTTCTTCAAACCTGTTACAAAATCCGGCAATCAAACCGGCGATGGCGACCCTGCAAATTGATGGCGGGAAAAAACAGAAAGTGCGTCCCGGTGATATTCTGGGAGCCCTGACTGGAAAGGATGGCATCGCCGGAAAGCAGGTGGGTAAGATTCAAATTTTTGATAATTGGGCCTATGTTGCTGTCAGCCGAGAGGCGGTCAACAGTGCCCTAAAAAAATTGGGGCAAGGTAAACTGAAGGGACGCTCTTTTAGAGTCAGACTAATTCCGAGTTAACCTTAATCTGATTGTCATATTAATGTCATATCGCTGTCACATTTACAACCTAAGCTACAGCAACTTTTAGGTCACAAAGATGTACAGGAGATTACAATGGCGAATCATATCAGCCGATTATTAACCGTAGCTGCAATTGGAACTGGTCTGGTTCTTTCAGGTTGTGCTGCTAACAGCACCACTGACACAATGTCAGCCACTGCGATGCAACTTAATAACGATGACTTCTACGAAGTTCATCA
This sequence comes from Gammaproteobacteria bacterium, assembly GCA_026193675.1. GTDB lineage: Bacteria > Pseudomonadota > Gammaproteobacteria > Thiohalomonadales > Thiohalomonadaceae > JAOTST01. Next base: position 3,923 of record JAPHSO010000376.1, read on the forward strand.
CGAAGGTCGCATCTATATTTTTGATGATGCCAAAACTTATAAGTCATATCTTGATGTGGGTGAGACCGCATTTCGTAAGGTCTATATTGGTGAAGGCCCAAAGGGTGAGACGCTGGTTTTTGGTCTGACTAAGGCGGACAAGAAGAAGAGTTCAGGTATCGCCAGCATCGATATGTATCATGGGAAAATGGCCGGCGCCGAAAAGTTCTATGGCGAGATGATGGTTGAAGGTCGCATCTATGTCTTCAGCACATGGAAAGATCTGACTGCGTTCAAACAGGTTGGAGAGGCGCCATACCGCTTTACCGATATCGGAGCAGGTCCAGAAGGGAAGACCGTTGTTTATGTATTGAACAAAGCTAACAAGAAAAAGCGTCCAGATTCACTGATTTCTCAGTTCAAGAATATGCACAACATGATGTAATCTACCTCATAAATTAAATCTTTTAAGATGCTAAAAACGCCACTATCAAGTGGCGTTTTTTTATCAATTAATTATAAATACGTTATCTGGCGAAACCGTTGGGCACAGACATATCCATTCATACTCAACAACCATGAGAGGCTAATTTGTCTATTGTTCCAGGTCCATGGCAACCTTTTTCGCAAGTTCCATCATACGATTTACATATCCCCATTCATTGTCATACCAGGCATAAATCTTGACTTGAGTGCCATTGATCACCATTGTAGATAGCGCATCAATAATTGATGATCTTGGATCATTAACATAATCCACAGATACCAGAGGGCGTTCCTCATACCCCAGAATGCCATTCAGTTCTCCCTCTGCAGCCTCTTTAAAATAACCATTAACCTCCTCTGCTGTAACCTCCCTTGAGGCTTCGAAAACAAAGTCGGTTAGTGAGGCATTTAACAGCGGAACGCGAACGGCATGACCATTAAGCTTTCCTATCAGATCAGGAAATATTTTAGTAATTGCCTTAGCAGAACCTGTTGTTGTCGGAATCAGGGACTGGCCACAGGCTCGGGCACGACGCAGATCCTTGTGCCCCTTATCAACAATAGTTTGTGTGTTGGTAATATCATGAATAGTCGTCATACAACCATGCTTAATTCCCACCTTCTCATGCATAACTTTCACCACTGGTGCCAGACAGTTGGTCGTACAGGAAGCGGCAGTAATAAGATTGTGGATAGACGAGTCATACTGCTCATCGTTAATACCATAAACAATATTCAAAGCCCCTTCCGTAGGGGCTGCAACAATGACCTTTCTAACACCCTGTTTAAAATAGCTATTCAAGGTTTCGGGGCATTTATGGTGAAGCCCTGTTGCCTCAATCACAATATCGCAATCAGACCAGTCGGTATCACCTATGGCAAAATTTGAGCTGTATTGAATACGCATATCTTCTACAACCATTACATCGCCATCGGCGCTACAGTCGTGATCCCAGGTGCCATGAACTGAATCAAATTTAAGCAGATGTGAGGAGCCCGTTGCATCTGTAGCCACCTCATTAATATGCACAACATCATATTCAGGAATATTCCACCCGGCACGCATGCCAAGCCGTCCCATCCTTCCAAAGCCATTAATTCCTA